>CAZCIJ010000132.1:0-8771 GCA_964498265.1 uncultured Gaiellales bacterium
CCTGCGTCCTTCCCCGGCTTGGTTTTCGCTCGCCAGGATCATCACCGAACTCCCCCGGACAGAGCACTAGCTGACGACGGTCGAGACCTCCGTGTGCGCAAGTTCCTGCCCGGGTGCGTCGGTCACCGTCGGGAAGCTGGCGAGCAGCGTGGGGAGCGCGGCGAGCTGCGTCTCGACGCCCTGGTCCTCGGTGATCTTGTTCCATGCGTCCTCGAGCGACTTCGCGGCCTGCTCCGGGGTCTGCTGCTTGGTGAGCACCGCCTGTAGGGTCTCGCTGAGCGAGTCGCGGTAGGCGCCGCCGCCCTTGAGGTTGATCGGCGGCGCCGTCCGCGGCACGATGTTCTGGAACTCGCCGAGCGGCTGCGGCTTGTAGGACTGCGCCGTGTAGGGGTCGCTGAACGTGTACGTGTGGTGCGGATCCTGGTAGCCGGCGGGGTTGAAGGTCAGGAACGTGAACACGCGCGCGCCCCCCGCCCACTGCAGGAAGAGGTAGGCGGCCTCGTGGCGGGACGGATCGGCATATGCGTTCACCCCGTAGCAGATGTTGTAGAAGATCACCGGCCTGCGGATGAGCTGGCCGTCGATCTCCCGTCCGGGCATGACGTCCGAGCGGATGTACTGACCGACGTCCGCCGTGTCGAGGTCGGGGTTGCCCGGTACGAGCTTCGTCTCGTTCGGGAACGAGCCGCCGCCCCATCCGTTGCCGGCGCCCATGAGCTGGTACTGCGCGAGCCAGTCCTTCTCCAGCGCCCCCGGCTCGTGCCAGTCGAGCGACCGGAGCAGCTCCTCGAAGGCCCGCACGCCGGCCTCGTTGTTGACGTTGGCCGACATGTCTTCGTTGAAGTAGACCATGTTCGGGTTCGCCGAGCACACGAAGCGTTCGTTCCAGTTGACGGCGCCCCAGAACGGCGCGAGCGTCGCCACGTCGCCGAAGAGCTGCTGGTCCGGCCTCGTGAAGAACTCGGCCACCTCGGCCTGCTCGTCCCAGGTGATCGGGAAGCGCAGCGGCCGCCCGTACTGGTCCTCGAAGGCCGCCTGCTCCTCGGGACTGTCGAGCAAGTCGCCACGGTAGAAGTAGGGTTGCGTGTCGTTGTCGAACGCGACGACGTAGTAGTCGTCCTTGTACTTCGAGAACAGGTTGACGGTCGGCTCTCCGCCGGCGAACCCGTACGTCGGGTCGTTCCAGCTCGGCTGGTACTTCTCGACGTACTCGCCCAGTGGGCGGAGAAGCCCGGCCTCGGCGAAGTCGCCGATCTCCTCGATCGCCGTCGTGACGAGGTCGAAGCTCGAGTTCCTCGTGGATGCGTTGCGGAGGTTGTCCTGGTACTCGGACGCTGGGTCGGTCTCGATGAACTCGATCTTGATCCCGGTCTCCTCCTCGAAGAGCCCGACGAACGTCGGCGCACCGTCCGGGAACGCGTTCTCGAACTGGGGCCTGGCGAAGTTGAGCACCTGGACGATGAGCGTGTCCGGAGCCTGGCCGTCCTGGCGGAGCTGTCGCAGCGTCGAGATCGCGCGACCTTCCTCGGAGTCCAGCGGGTACTGGTAGCGCTCGGCGCCCGGGAATCCCGTCGGCCCGCCGTACATTCCGTCCGCGAGCCCTTCCTTGAGCGCCTCGCCCGACGGCGCGGCAGTCGTCGCGGGTGCGCCCGTCTCCGGTGCCGTCGTCTCGGGCGCGGCGGTGGTCGTCGGAGCGGCTTCCTCGTCGCCGCCGCACGCGGCCAGCAGAAGACCGAGACTCGTCGCCCCGGCGCCTGCGAGGAATCCCTTCCGGCTGATGGGCCGACGTAGGAGCTCCTCCCCGGGGAGCGCCTGCTTCATCCTCTCTATCCGGTTCTTCATGCCTCCTCCTCGGTCAAAACCTCCGCGGCCGCAGCCGCCCTCCACGTCCCGAGCCCACCGCGTTCTCCTGAAAACGGTTTCCTACCCCGAACCGTGCCAAGAAGTCAAGTGTGCTCCGAACAGCCGGAGCAGCACGATAACTGGGGCCGCGCCCGCTTGTCCAGCCGATAGTTTGATGTCATTGCCCTAGTTGACGACGAGCGAACGGGCTTGTTAGCGTCAATCCGCGTTTGCCTGCTCCGAACAGTGATACGGCGGTCAGCGCCGAGCCTGCTCGGCGCGTGAACCTGCCCGCGACGATCGCCGCTGAGCTGCGCCGGCAGATCGTCGAAGGCGACCTCGGGCCGGGTGCGCGTCTGCCGGGTCACCGTGCGCTCGCGTCCCTCTACGACGTCAGCGTCGGCTCGGTGCGCGAGGCGATCAGCATGCTGGTGAGCGCGGGTCTCGTCGAGACCCGCGCTGGCCGCGGCACGTTCGTCGCCGCTCGAGGGGAAGGCTCGCGACCGGCCATGGTGCTCCACCCCGGCGCTGCGAGCCCTGGCGCGGTGCTGGAGCGCAAGGAGGTCGAGGAGCTCGTCGAGGCTCGCGAGGTGATCGAGGTTCAGCTCGCCGGGATGGCTGCCGAGCGCTGCACGCCCGAGGATGCGGCGCGGCTCCGCGAGAGCGTCGGGCGCATGGCTGACGCAGCCGCCAACCCGCTGAGCTATGCCGAAGCGGACGTCGAGTTCCACGTGGCTCTCGCCGAAGTCGCGGCCAACCGCTATCTCCTCGGGGCGATGCTCGATATCCGCTCGCTCCTTCGCCACGACATGGAGCTCGGCGCCGAGGCGGTGATCCGCCGGTTTGGCGACCTGGGCCCGAGCGTCGAGTCTCACCGCGCGCTCGTCCAGGCGATCGCCGCTCGCAACGTGGATCGAGCGCGCGACATCGCAACGCAGATCGTCCGCCGGAACCGAGACTTCGTGCTCGGGCTCTACGCGCTCGTGAGCCCGGCGGCGGTCGGTGAGGCACCGGTCGCGACGACGCGCGCTCCGCTCTGAGCCTGGGGTCGTCGCTCTCGGCGGCCTGGACGCCTCACCGCAGCCTGGCGCCGGGTCCCACGCGGACGCCCCGAGAGGCGAGGGCGAGCTCCAGGAAGCCCGCGCACCTCGCTCCCGCCGTGCGGGCATCGCTCCCGGCGACAGATCACGTACGATCCATGATCCATGGACGATCGTTTGCGGCCCGGGAGCCGGCGGAACCGCGCACGTGCGGCAGGGCGCGTGGACATGAAGCAGCGCCGGGTGCTCGTTCGCAGCGTGCTCGCAGACCAGGTCTACGAGGTCCTCAGCGAGCGCATCCTCGACTTGGAGTACGCGCCGGGGCAGCGCCTCGTCATCGACCAGATCGCGCGCGAGCTGGGGGTCAGCGGCACGCCCGTGCGGGACGCGCTCACCCGCCTTGCCGCCGAGAGCTTGATCGAGTTCGCGCCGTTCCGTGGCTTCGCGGTCCTGCCGGAGCCGACGCTCGAGGAGATCGCCGAGTCGTTCGAGGCACGGGAGGCGATCGAGCGCTACGCGGCGCGCCTGGGATGTGAACGAGGCGGCGAGGGCCAGATCGAGGAGCTTCACCGGATTCACGAGCGCATCGTCAGCGATCGCTACGGAGCTCGCTCCGGAAGCTTCGCGACCTTCGTCCGGCTCAACCAGGGCTTCCACGAGACGCTCGTCGAGACGAGCCGCAACCGCTTCCTCGTCGGAGCGCTGCGAGGCCTGTACCACGACGCGCTCATCGCGCGGACCATGCACGGCCGCGGCGTCCCTGACCTCGAGCACATCGACGAGGAGCACCGCGCGATCATGGCGGCGTTCGACCGGCGTGATCCCGACGCGCTCGAGACGGCGATCGTGCGCCACATCCGCGACGGCGCCGCTCGCGTGCTCGCCGCTCGTGCGGGTGCTGTTCCGAACAGCGCCGAAGCCTGTTCCTAGGCGTGGTTGACGGCCGCGACGCGAGCCGGTAGCGTCCCCGGCCGTGCGCATGCTCCGAACAGTGGCACGGTAGCGCACGTGGCCTGGGAGGGCGTGCATCTGTTCGAGTGCCCCACGAGGGTCTTCTACGGATTCGGAGCCTCGGCGAGCCTGGGCGAGCGGCTCGCCGAGCTCGGCGTGACGCGAGCGCTCGTCGTCTCCGACCCCGGCGTCGCAGGCGCGGGTCTCGTCGATCGCATCGCCGCCGTGGTCTCCGCCGCCGGCATCGATGCGCTCGTCTACGCGAGGACAGCGTCGAACCCCACGACGACGAACCTCGACGAGATCGTCGACGTGTTCCGCCGCGAAGGCTGCGACGGTCTCGTCGGCCTGGGGGGCGGGAGCTCGATGGATGCAGCCAAGGCCGCGGCGGCCCTGCTCGAGAACGGCGGCTCGATCTGGAGCTACCGCGGGTCCGACCTCGTGCCGCGGCAGGGCCCGCCCGTCGTCTGCCTGCCGACGACGTGCGGGACGGGCGCCGAGGTGACGTTCGTGGTCGTCATCACCGACCCGGGCGAGCACGTCAAGATCGTGTGCGTGTCGCGGAACCTCGCAGCCCGCGTCGCGCTCGTCGACCCCGACCTCGTGCTCACTGCGCCGGCGAGCGTCATCGCCGCGACCGGCGCCGACGCGCTCGCCCACGCCATCGAGTCGTACGTGAACGTCGGCTCAGACCCGCTGCTCGACTCGATCAACATCCGCGCGATTGGCATGATCGGCGGCAGCCTGATCCGAGCCGTGGACGACCGGGATCGCGACGCGATCGCCCAGCTGTCGCTCGCCAGCCTCATGACGGCGATCGCCTTCAACATGAACGCGAACGCGATCGTCCACGCTGCCTCGACTCCGGTCACAGCCCGCCACAACGTGCCGCACGGGGTCGCGAACGCGGTCTTCATGCCGGCCGGCATCGACTTCCTGCGCCCTGCCTGCGAGGGGAAGCTCCGGGAGGTCGCACGTGCGCTCGGAGAGGACGTCGCCGAGCTCAGCGGGCCGGAGGCGGCGCTCCGCAGCGTCGAGGCCGTCCGTTCCCTCCTGCGCCGCGCCGGCCTGCCCGCGACGCTCCGGGATGTGGGCGTCGATGTGGCCGAGATGGACATCCCCGCCCTCGTGGAGGAGGCGATGAAGAGCCGCAACGTCGCGACCAACCCGAGACCTGTGACGAGGGACGACCTTGCTGAGCTGTACCGAGCGGTCTCCGGATGAAGATCTCGGCCGTCAAGACCCACATCGTCGATGCGCCCATCCCCGAGGAGCACCGCGTGCGCAGCGGCGCGGGCTACAAGCTGCGCCGGCAAGCCGCCTTCGTCGAGATCGCGACGGACGAAGGCGTCTCCGGGTACGGACCGTGCTCTTTCGGCAGCGCCTCGCTCGACCTCGGGTCGGTGGCCTCGCTGTGCGACAACACCTTCGCTCAGTCGCTCGTCGGCGAGGATCCGCGCCGGATCGAGTACCTCTGGGACAAGATCTACTACGGATCGGTCGTTCGTGTCCACGGCGCGCGCTCAGTCGGCGTCGCGATCCTCTCGGCGATCGATATCGCGCTCTGGGACATCAAGGGCAAGATGCTCGGCGCTCCGGTCTACGAGCTTCTCGGAGGCGCGGTGAGAGATCCCGTGCCCTGCTACGCGAGCTCTGTCTACTGGGACACGCCCGACGAGGCCGTCCGGCAGGCGGAGGCATTCCTCGATGCGGGCTTCCGGGCGTTCAAGGTCAAGGTCGGCTTCGCCATCGCCGATGACATCGCTTGCCTGCAGGCGATCCGCGACGCGGCGGGGGACCACGTCGACGTCCTCGTTGACGCGAACCAGTGCTACACGCGCCACGCCGCGCTCCGCGTAGGCCGAGAGCTCGAGAAGCTCGGCGTCCTCTTCTTCGAGGAGCCGCTTCCGATCGACGACGTCGACGGGCACGCGTTTCTGGCCGACAAGCTCGACGTTCGCATCGCAACCGGCGAGAACATGTACACGCGCTGGAACTTCGTTCCCTACCTGGAGAAGGGAGCGATCCACGTGCTGCAGGCGGACGCGTCGCGCTGCGGCGGCATCAGCGAGGCGCGGAAGATCTTCGACCTCGCGGGGGCCCACCACCTGCATGCGATCCCGCACACGTTCTCGGACGCCCTCACCGTCGCGGCCTCCCTCCACCTGGTTGCCGCGTGTGCGAACGCTCCCCTGATCGAGTATGACTGCACCTTCAACCCGATCCAGACTGCGCTCGTGACAAGGCCACTCGTGCCAAGGGACGGCGCGATCGAGCTTCCGGCGGTCCCTGGCCTCGGCGTGGAGATCGACTGGGACTTCGTCGCCGACCATCCCTACTCCGGCGAGATCGGCATCGGCGCTGGGTCCCGCCCGGCGTTCGGCCTCGCGACGGAGGTGATTCCCGACCGGTCGATGACCTCGCTCGCATGAGCGCTTCTGCACGCTGCCTGCACCGGGGCTCGTGAGGGGGCTCGCGAAGCTTGCGCCGGGACGCGGCAACGTCGGCCTCGTCGAGCGGCCGGAGCGCCAGCCGGGGCGCGGCGAGGTCGCGATCGAGGTCCACGGCGCAGGAGTGTGCGGGACCGACCTCCACATCGAGGCGGGCGAGTTCGCGAGCGTACCGCCCGTGACGATGGGCCACGAGGTGTCGGGCGTCGTGTCGGCGCTCGGCGAGGGCGTCGATCCTTCGTGGCAGGGCGCCCGGGTCGTGACCGAGACCTACTACTCCACCTGCGGCGTCTGCGAGTGGTGTCGCGACGGCCGGCCCAACCTCTGCGCGGAACGCCGGTCGATCGGCTCCTTCGTCGATGGGGGATTCGCACCTCGCGTCCTCGTGCCCGAGCGGAACCTCCACCGGATCCCCGGGTGGCTCGACGAGCACGCCGCTGTGCTTGCCGAGCCGCTCGCCTGTATCTGCCACTGCCTGTTCGACCCGCCGAAGGTGGCGGCGGGGGACGCTGTCCTCGTCACGGGGCCAGGATCGGTTGGACTGCTCGCCGGCCAGGTTGCGCGCGCGCTCGGCGGCGACGTGCTGCTCGTGGGCCTTCCCGACGACGAGCTCCGTCTCCGTGTCGCGCGAGAGCTCGGTCTCGCGGCGGAGCTCACGGGCGGCTCGTTCGGCGATTTCGACGTCGTGATCGAGTGCTCTGGCAGCGCCGGCGGAGCGACCACCTGCCTCGAGGCGGCGCGACGCGGTGCCCGCTACGTGCAGGTGGGCGTGTTCGGGAAGCCAGTCACGGTGCCTCTCGACCGGGTCTTCCAGAAGGAGCTCGTGTTGACGTCCGGCTTCGCGTCCACGCCACGCTCGTGGCGCCGCGCCATGGCGTTGATCGAGGCCCACAAGGTCGAGCTTCCGCCGCTCGTATCCGACGTCGTCCCGCTCGAGGCTTGGGAGCGGGTGTTCGGCGACCTCAGGGCCGCCAGGGGCATGAAGGTCGTCTTCGATCCCCGGCTCGATGGAGTATCCGATGGGAGGAGGAACGAATGAAGATCGGCTTGTTCACCGTCCTGTTCAACAACAAGCCGCTCGAGGAGGTGGCCGACTACGCGGCCGGGCTCGGCTACGAGGCCGTCGAGCTCGCCGCCTGGCGCGGCTCCAACCACTTCGACACCGACCGTGCCGCCGAAGACATCTCCTACGCGAAAGGCGTCAAGACGATGCTCGCCGACCGGGGCCTCGAGATCTCAGCCCTGTCGGACCACCTCTCGTCGCAGATGGTGCTCCCCTTCAAGGACGCGAGCCTCGACGAGTGGGCGGGCACCTCCGACAAGGACGAGATGGTCAAGATCGGAACCGAGCACACGCTCAAGACGGCCGAGGTGGCATCCGAGCTCGAGATCAAGACCGTGGTCGGGTTCTTCGGCTCGACCGTCTGGGAGAGCTGGTACATCTGGCCTCCCCAGAGGCTCGAGATCTACGAGGAGGGCTGGGAGCTCTTCGTCGAGCGCTGGAATCCCATCCTCGATCGTTTCAAGGAGCTCGGAGTGCGCTTCGCGCACGAATGCCATCCAACAGAGATCGCGTACAACGTCTACACGGCCCGCGAGGCGATCAGGCGGCTCGGCCGGGACGACTGGGGCTTCAACTTCGATCCGAGCCACATGGTGTGGCAGATGATCGACCCGGTCGTCTTCATCAAGGAGTTCGGCGACCGGATCCTGCACGTGCACGCGAAGGACTGGGAGCTGCAGAAGGACATCCTCCACGTCGACGGCGTCACCGGCACGGGGTCGTGGCAGCGCTCAGACCGCGCTGCGCGCTACCGGGTGCCCGGCTGGGGGGACGTTCCCTGGAGACGCGTCATCACGGCCCTGCTCGAGGTCGGCTACGACTTCGTGCTCTCCTTCGAGCACGAGGACCCGGTCATGTCGGAGGAAGACGGCTGCGAGCAGTGCATCCAGTTCCTCAAGCCGCTCATCATCAAGAAGCCTCTCGTCCCCGGCCAGGCTTGGTGGCTTGCATGACGCGCCTCGCTTCCCGATGCGCGTCATGCATAGAGGAGGTGGGAACGGATGTCTGAGAGAGAACCACAGGTCGGCTTCGTCACGATGGGCGAGGCTGAAGCGGTCGGGGACATCCCGACGATCGGCATCGGCATGCTCGGGTACGCGTTCATGGGCCGAGCGCACTCGAACGCGTTCAAGAAGATCGCCTACGTGGCCTGGCCGCCTCCGTTCATGCCGCGGCTCGTCTCGATCAGCGGGCGTGACGAGCCGGCCGTCAAGGAGGCGGCGCGCCGCTACGGCTACGAGCGCTGGACGACCGATTGGCACGATGTCGTGAACGACCCCGATGTCCAAGTCTTCGACAACGGAGGTCCCAACAACACCCACAAGGAGCCCTGTCTCGCGGCAGCGAGACAGGGCAAGCACGTGATCTGCGAGAAGCCGCTGGGCCGGACCGCAGACGAGAGCTACGAGATCTGGAAAGGCGTCG
>CAZCIJ010000133.1:0-8749 GCA_964498265.1 uncultured Gaiellales bacterium
GGCCTGTCGTCGGGCAGGCGGGCGTAGCGCTGCTCGAGCCGCATGACCTCGAGCCCCGATGCGCGCTCGTAGGAGGCGGGGGCGCTGGCGGCCTGCCCTGCTCGAAGCCCGAGACGGTGGACGGGGAGCGCATTGGTGAAGACCGACGCCTCGAGGTCCACGTCCGGACAGCCGTCGAGCGGCTGGGCGGGCCTCCCGTCGATCCGCCAGCGGCCGTCCTCGTCCGCCTCGAGCCGCACGTCGCGCCCGCCCAGCACCGAGAGGCTGACGACCTGCGCGGAGCGCGTGCGCCAACGGGCATCGACGGTGACCGAGTAGCGAATCCCCCACGCGACGCCGTTCTCGGCCGCGGTCGAGTGCCCTTCGACGGTAGCCGTCCGGCTCCCGATCCAGGAAGACAACCTCGCCCGAGCTGCGCACTGTTCACGGCGCAGCTTGGTGCTCCCCGCCCCGGCAGTCACTCCTTGGCCGGGGCGTAGCTGAGGTTCAGCACGCCGGTCTTGAAGGTTTGTGCGCTTAGCAGCTCGAAGGGGCTGCTCGGCTCGTCCAGCGGAAAGAGCCGAGCCAGGCCGTCGCCGACCACGATCGGGTGTACGAGCAGATTGAGCTCGTCAAGGAGGCCCTCGCGCAACAGCCAGCGGACGGTGGTGGGGCTGCCGGACATGGCGATGTCGCCACCGTCTCGGGCCTTGAGGTCGGTCAGCTTTTGGGCCACGTCGCCGCTGATGACCTCCGAGTTCTGCCACTCCGCCGCCTGCAGGCTGTTGGAGACCACGTACTTCTTGATCGAGTTCATGACGTCGCCGAACGGCTCGTCGGTATGCTCGGGCCAGTACGCGGCCCACTCGTCGTAGAGGACGCGGCCCATCAACAAGGCGTCGGCGGCGGCGAAGCCAGCGCCGACCGCGGCCCCCATCTCGTCATCGAAATACGGGAAGTGCCACTTCTCGGGCGACTCGACGACGCCATCGAGGGAAATGAAGAAGTACGACTTGACCTTGCGCACGAGAGAACCTCCTGGTCTGGATTGTCCGATCGTTTACCCAGGGCTGATGTGGCGAACGTCGGCGGCGTTGCCCGTCGCACCCCCACCGAGATCATGCTCGCCTCGCTTCCGGCGGTGCTTTCCACGACGGACACCGACTCCTCGAGCTCGACGGGAGCGTCCTCCCAGCTCCCTCGACATCCTCGCCCCGGTAGAGACGTCGGTCATCGTCCCTGGTCGGGCCGGCACGGGCATGGACGCGGCCGGGAGCCCTCGAGCTCAGGCCGCATTGATCGCCCCGATCTCGAGGCCGGCGGCGATCAACGGCGCCGCAGTGCGTACGTGGTTCCACGCCGTCCATTCGCGGAGGTAGCGAGCCCAGAGGCCCTCTGCGCCGGACGCGGCGGGATCGACCTTCGCCAGCGCCTCGTTTCGCGGCACGTTGCAGGCGATCGTGACCACGATCGCGCCCAGCAGGTAGAGGAGGCCTCCGGCGAGCAGGTAGGGGGCGTACGCTCCGTCCCAGTCGGCGAGCGCCACCGCGATCGAGGCGACGCAGATCAGGGCCGTCCCGAACAGCGCGGTCATGAACCACGGGTTGATCACGGTGACGTTGATCGACTGCATGGCCGCGATGCCCTGCGGGGCGGGAAGACGGCCAAGGGACCGCATGACGAACGTCGAGAAGGCGAAGAAGGCCCCCGACGTGAGCCCGCACCCGAGCGCCACGGCCAACGTGAGCGCGAAGACGGCGCTAGGCATCCCAGACCCCCGTTGCCACCGCGACCCGGGCATAGTCGGCGAAGTCGCGCGGCTCGCGCCCCACGGCCCGCTGGACACCGTCTGCGAGGTGAGCGTTGCGCCCGTCAAGGACCTCGCTGAACAGATAGGTGAGCAGCTCGACGACATCGCCCGGCACGCCCTGCTCGGCGGCGCCGGCGGCATGCTCCTCGATCGAGACCGGCAGGTAGCGGACCTCGCGACCGGCCGCCCTGCTGATCTCCTCGACCGCATCGGCGAAGGTCAGCAGGCGCGGGCCGGTGAGCTCGTACAGCGCGCCAACGTGCCTGTCGTCCGTGAGCGCGGCGACGGCGACGTCGGCGATGTCGGCGGCGTCGACGAACGGCTCGGGCGTCTCCCCGGCGGGGAGCGCGACCACGCCGCTGAGCACGTGCTCGAGCAGGTAGTCCTCGCTGAAGTTCTGGTTGAACCAGGTGGAGCGCAGGATCGTGAGGTCGGCGCCGGTGTCGCGCACGGCCTGCTCCGCTTGCTCCGCCTCTGGCTCGCCCCGGCCCGCCAGCAGCACCAGCCGCCGGACGCCGAGCTCGACGGCGACGTCGGCGAACGCGCCCACCGTCTCGACCGCGCCCGGAGCCGCCAGGTCGGGGGAGTACGAGACGTACACGGACTTCACGTCCCGCAGCGCCGGTATCCACGTCGCTCGGTTCTCCCACTCGAACGGCGGCTCGCCGGAGCGCGAGCCAACCCGCACCGGCACACCGCGCGACCGAAGCCGCTCCACCACCCGCCGGCCGGTCTTGCCCGTCCCGCCCAGCACTAGCGTGCTGTTCGTCTTGCGTGCGTTGCCCGTCATGCTCGCTCCTCTTCCGGTCTCGTTTGGGTCTCCGTGGATGCCGACTCGCCGCTCTCCTGCCGACCCTGGGGCGCGCCCGGCGGCCCGGCAGCCGTATGCAAGCGCTTCAGCGAGGCGATGAAGCCGAGCCAGCCGACGAACGGCTCTTCGGCACCCTGCTCGCTGCGAAGCCGGCCGCAGATCGGATGGCGGTCGAGGAACAGGTCGAGCCGCACGCTCAGCCGGCGATCCTCGTCGGTGCGGGCCGTGTCATCCACTGCCGCGACCGTACGAGCACCTCGCCGCGAGCGCCTCGGGGAGCACCCCGGTCTCGATCCCTGAACCTTCCGGACGGCGCCGGATCAGGGAGGTCAGCCGTTCGCTTCCGGCGCCCGCGCGGCCAGCGCCCGGCCGAGCTGCCCGCGGCTCTGTATGCCGAGCTTGCGGTAGACGTGGCCGAGATGGGTCTCGACCGTCTTTCGCGTCACGAACAGAGCCTGCGCGATCTCGGGGTTGCTCTTCCCCTGCGCCGCGAGCTCGGCGACGCGCAGCTCCGAGGCGGTGAGCTGCTCCACCCCCACGCCGACCGGGTCGCTGACCCGGCCGCCGGCAGCGCGCAGCTCCGTGCGTGCTCGCTCGGCGAGGCCGCTTGCCCCGCAGCGCTCCGCGAGACCAAGCCCCTCCTGGAGCACGGGTCGTGCCTCCGCGCGTCGGTTCGCGCGACGCAGCGTCGCGCCCAGGTCGGTCAGCGTCCGTGCTTGCTCGAGCCGCGCCGGCGAGCGCTCCAGCAGCTGCGCGGCCTCGCGCAAGCGATCGATGCCCACTCCGCCGGGCTCGACGAGCGCGGCAGCGCGCAAGGCAACGCCGACCCCGCTCGCGGTCCCCCAGCGCCGAGCCCGCTCGAGATCTTCGGCGGCCGCTCGGCGCGCCTCCACGCCCTCTCCCAGGGCGGCGAGGGCCAGCGCAGCGTGGGAGCGCCAGCGCGACGCGAGCGGACTCGCAGCTCCCCACCGCTCGTCGCGGCGGCCGAGCTCGAGCAGGTCGTCCACTCCCTCGCGCATCCTGCCCCGAGTCACGCGCAACAGGCCTCGCGCCTCCAACAGGAAGTTGCTCGTCGGCCCCGGCGCGATGGTCTCGCCGACGCCGCTGGTGCGAAGTGCGTGGTCGGCGGCATCGGGATCGCCGCGCTCGACCAGCGCCTCGACGAGCAAGCCCAGCGCGAACGGGACCCCGAGCGGGATACCGTGAGTGGTAAGCAGCTCCAAGGCGGTCCGAGCGTCGGCCTCGGCCTCGGCGACCGCGCCCTGTCGCAAGCGCACCCATCCTCGGCGGTCCGTCAAGTACGCCATCGCGGGGATCGACGCCTGCGAGCGGGCAGCGTCGAGCGCCTGCTCCAGACACGCGTCCGCGAGGTCGAGCGCGTCTGTGGCGAGCAACCCGAGCACGAGGTCGTAGAACGGGCCGACGATGTCCAGCTGCTGCTCGCGCAGCAGCCGCCCGCTTGCGAGCGCCCGCTCCAGGTAGCTCACCGCTTCGGCTGCCGACGCGCTCTGCCTGGCGCGCTCGCACGCCAGGCTTGCCAGCACCAGTCGCTCGCCGGGTGTCGCACCACCGAGGCCATGGTGTCCCGCGATCCTCCTCGCGACCAGGACGCGCGCCTCCGGACCCGCCTGCAAGGCGTGGGACCCAAGCTCCCCCTCCAGGAACAGCGCCAGCTCCCGATTCACGGGCTCGACCACCTCGATCCCCGACTGAACCGCATCGACGGCCCGGCCGGCGCTGCCCGAGATCGTCAACGCGTTTGCAAGCTGGCGGACCGACGTTGCGAGCAACCCCGGCTCGCTGATCAGCTCGACAGCTGCGGTGAGGTGCTCGACCGCTTCCGCGGCTCCCACCCGTAGCTCCGCCGAGCCCAGCTCGAGCAGCACCATCGCCTCCTCCGAGGGCGGCGGAGGCTCTGCCAGCGCGCGCCGAAGCCAGGCGACAGCGGCGGCCGGCGCGCCGCGGCCAAGCGCATCTCCGGCCACGCGGCGCAGGAGCTCCACGCGCTCGGGATCACCGGCCGGCTCCGCCTCGACGATCTGAGCCGCGACCCGTTGCTCCGATGCCCCGGATGCGAGGAGGATCTCGGCTGCGCGCGCGTGCACGCGGGCGCGTTCGCGCGAGCCTATGTCCACGTACACGGCTTCCCGCACGATCGGGTGTGCGAACTCGAGCCCCTCCGCCGGCCTGAGGATCGCGAGGGCGACCAGCAGGTCGGCGTTGCTCGCCGCCTCCTCGTCGGAGAGCCCGGCCAGGCTGGCCGCTTCGGCAAGGCTTACGCCGTCGCCGAGGACCGCGACCGCTCGGACCAGCGCGGTCGCCGCAGCGGGCGCGCCCGAGAGCCGCAGGAGCACTGCCTGCGCGACCGCCGCAGGACCGATCCCACGAACGCGGTCGGCTCCCTGAGCGTCGGTCGCGTAGCCCTCCCCGCCCACCTCGCGCAGCAGCGCCTCGAGGAAGAACGGGTTGCCGCCCGTCACCTCGCGGCACGCCGCCGCGAACTCCCCCGCGACGCTCTCTCCGAGACGCCGCTCGCACAGCATCGCGGTCGCTGTGAGGCTCAGCGGGCCCGGCTGGACGACCCTCGTCTCGGGGGCGGCGGTCAGCCGGGCCAGATTCGCAGCGGCCGTCTCACCCGGACGTCCGGACGCGAAGACGGCGAGCGACAGGCCGTCCAGGCGCGGGGCCAGGTAGTTGAGCAAGCGGAGCGACTCCGCATCCGACCAGTGCAGGTCGTCGACGAGAAGGACGACGGGAACCCGGGCAGCCAGGTTGTTGAGCAGCCAGTAGAGACCGTGCAGCATCGAGAACGAGGCATTGGCCGAGGATGCGAGCCGTGACATGCTCGTCGCGGTGAACAGCGGCTTCGACAGGGCCGCTGCGCCTGCAAACAGACGGTCGCGCTCGCGATCCGAGGCCCTCGCGACGGCCGGCTCGAGCAGCTGCCGCACGCAGCCGTAGGCGAAGTCGCGCTCGAGCTCGCTGGCGCGCGCTCGCAGACAGGCAAAGCCCGCGTCGACGGCCATCTCGGACCCGGCCCTGAGCAGGCTCGTCTTGCCGAGCCCGGCAGCGGCCTCGACCAGAACGACCTGGCCACGACCCCGCCTCGCCTCCGTCAGCACATGACCGAGTGCCGTGAGCTCGCGCTCGCGCTCCAGGAGATCCGCGGCGGGCCCAATCGCTAGCTCAGTCACAACCCTCGGGAACTGCCCTCCGCACCCTACCCAGCAGCCTGCCAGCCTGCGCATGAACGCGCTCTCGCTCGGAGCTCATTCACAGGCGCGAGCCACCGATGAGTCCGGAAAGACGTGATCGTCTTACCGAGAGAACCGTCCCACCGAACCCGATCCTTGGACGCGCACGTGGCGAAGCTCAGGTTCCACATCACGATGTCGCTCGACGGGTACGTCGCAGGCCCCGACCAAAGCATCGAGAACCCCCTCGGCGTCGGCGGTCGCGGCCTGCATGACTGGGCGTTCGCGACCCGCACGTTCCGCGCGATGCACGGGATGGAGGGCGGGGAGACCGGGCTCGACGACGACCACGCGGCCGCGCAGGTCGCGAACGTCGGCGCCATCATCATGGGGCGTCACATGTTCGGACCCGTCCGCGGCTCGTGGGGCGACGATCCCTGGCGCGGATGGTGGGGCGACGATCCGCCCTTCCACACGCCGGTGTTCGTCCTCACGCATCACCGGCGAGAGCCGCTCGAGATGCAAGGCGGCACGACCTTCCACTTCGTGAGCGAAGGCATCGAGTCGGCGCTCGAGCGCGCCGCCGCAGCGGCCGACGGGCAGGACGTCGCTCTCGGCGGTGGCGCCGACGCAGCTCAGCACTACCTGCGCGCGCGCCTGATCGACGAGATGGGGATCCACGTCGTCCCCGTGCTCCTCGGAGGCGGCGCGCGCCTGTTCGACAACCTGGACGGAGGCCCGTCGGGCTATGAGTGCGTCGCTCTCGCCAGCTTACCGGCGGTTGCCCACTACACCTACGTCCGCAACGACGCTGCGTAGGCTTACGAGACACGCCACGGGGCCGGTTAGCATCGACCCATGCGTCCGCAACCCTTGATCGCCGTCACCGACGGCGAGGCGAGCAGCCGCTGGTACCAGCACCTCCTCGCCTGCGAGAGCGCGCCCGGCAGCGCCGAGTGCGAGCGCCTCGTCGTGGCCGGCAGGCTCGTCCTTCAGCTGCACGACTGGGACGTCGAGCACCATCACGGCGCGCTCGGAGACCGCGGCGCAGCCTAACTGTGCACGCCGCGGGACTGAAACGGGCGCGGTGAGCCAGCGAGTCTTCGTCGGCGCCTCCGCGGCAGGTCTGACGCGTGCCGTCGAACGCGCGCAGGGCGAGTGGGCGGTCGAGCCGGTGTGGACCGGCGCCGAGGTGCGCTGCCTCGCGGGGGATCCGGGCAATCCGCGCACCGTCTACGCCGGCACTCGCGGAGAAGGGGTGCTGCGGTCGGACGACGCCGGTCGCCGGTGGCAACCCGCCGGCCTCCGCGGTCAGATCGTGACCTCGATCGCCACCAGCCAGCATCGTCCGGGAACCGTGTACGCGGGCACCAAGCCGGCCCGGGTCTTCCGCAGCGACGACGGGGCGGCGAGCTGGCGGGAGCTCGCCGGATTCCGCCGTATCCGCTCTCGCCGGCTGTGGTTCTCGCCGGCGGAGAAGCCGTTCACCGCGTACGTGCAAGCGCTTGCTCTCTCCCCGACCGACGCTGGTGTCGTCCTCGCTGGGATCGAGTTCGGTGCGGTCGTTCGAAGCGACGACGGCGGCGAGACCTGGTCGGGACACCGACACGGCGCGCGCCGAGATTGCCACTCGCTCACCTTCCACGCCCGCGACGGGAGTTGGGCATACGAAGGCGCAGGAAACGGCGGCGGCGCCTTCAGCCGCGACGGCGGACGCAGCTGGCGGCACCCGACCTCAGGCCTCGACCGCCGCTACGGCTGGGCGGTCGCAGCCGACCCCGCCCAACCCGAGATCCGCTATCTCTCAGCCGCTCCCGGCCCCGGCAAGGCCCACGGGCCCAGGCCCGCCGAGGCCGCCGTCTATCGCGCCGCCGGGGACGAGTCATGGGAGCGACTCGCCGGCGGGCTCCCCCAACCGCTCGACCACATGCCCTACGCGCTCATCACCGACCCTCGAGCATCGGGACACCTCTACGCCGGAACCGCGAACGGCGACATCTGGCACACCCGAGACCACGGCGACACCTGGACGAAGCTCCCCCTTACCCTCTCTGCTATCCGTACGGCGCTGCTCGTCCACGACGGCGGAACGACCGTTTGACGCATCGTTGCGGTCGCCTCGTAGCAGGCGCGTTCCCACGGAGCCGGCCCCTCCCGCGTGCCCTCAGGTGCAGGGCGCCCATGATCGGGTCGACGAGCAGCAGGACCGGGAGCGGTGCTACCAGCGCATAGCCCGCTAGGGTCGCGATGCGAGCGAGCGCGAGGCCTGGCCCCGCCAGCCGGGACTCATTCGTCACATGTCCGAGGATCGAAGGAGCGGGGGGAGCCCTCCACCCGGCGTCATCTCGTCGACCTCGCAAGGCGCATGTCCCTCGAGTCGAAAACCTGGCCGACGGACTCATCCGCTCATCGCGGTTTCATCCGCCGGCAGCGTGCGCGAGCGCAGAGGGCGTCTGGCGGCCGACGATGGCCGGCGCCTCGTGGATGAGCTCGTCGTTCTCGAGCGCCTCCACGATGAACAAGGCGAAGTCCACGCGGCGCGTCTTGTTGCTCTTGAGGATGGGGTCGCCGACATGGCGGCTCCACACGGGTAGGCCCTGGCTCTCCCCCTCTTCGAGGTCGCTCCCGCGCACGACGGTCCACCGCGTGTCGCTGGCGAACACGCGCCGGCACGCCTCCACCTGGTCGTCGAGGTCCGCGTAGCGAGCGAGGCGCGCGAGCGGCCCGAACACCTTCACGGTCGCCTTGAGCTTCCACGGGTACACGTCCTTGCCGTCGCGCGTGATGTGCCACCCGCACGAGAACACCAGCCGCGCTCCGGGAGGCGCGTGGTCGAGCACCGCCTGGGCCGTTCCCGTCGAGTACCCGCGCACCCCCCACGGGGCCAGCACGACCAGCACCCCGTCGCAGCCTGCGGCCGCCCGCTTGATGACATCGGGGTCGTTCGTCGCTCCC
>CAZCIJ010000134.1:0-8713 GCA_964498265.1 uncultured Gaiellales bacterium
GAAGTCGAGGTCTCGGCGCATCGTGGCCAGGAGCTTCGACTGCCGCGCCTGCTCGGCGTGCCCCTCGATCGTCTTGCGGCGGGCGGGCGAGAGCTCTGCGGCGTGCTCGATCACGCCTTGCAGCGAGCCGTACTGCGCGACGAGCTGCCCGGCGGTCTTGTCCCCGATGCCGGGAACCCCCGGGATGTTGTCGGAGCTGTCGCCCTTCAGCCCGATGAAGTCGGGCACCTGCGCGGGATCGACGCCGTAGCGGGCGAGGACGCGCGCCGGCGTGTACACCTGGACGTCCGCTACGCCGCGCGGCGTCATCATCAGGCAGACGTTGCCCGAGCAGAGCTGGAACGCGTCGCGATCGGTCGAGACGACGCATGTCTTGATCCCCTGCTCGTCGGCTCGGGTCGCCAGCGTGGCGATGACATCGTCGGCCTCCCAGCCCTCGAGCTCGAGATTGCGATAGCCGAAGGCCTCGACGATGGGCCGGAAGTGGGGGAACTGCTCGCGCAGCAGATCGGGCATCGGGCGCCGCTCGGCCTTGTATTCCTCGGCGACCTCGAGCCGGTGCACCGGTCGCGTGTCCCAGGCGACGGCGACACCCCTCGGCCGGTAGTCGACCAGGAGCTTGAACAGCATGTTCACGAAGCCGAGCAGGGCGTTCGTGGGGAATCCGTCCGACGTCGCCAGCTCCTCGGGCAGCGCGAAGTACGCGCGGTACGCGAGGTTGTTGCCGTCGACGAGGAAGAGCTCGCACTCGCGGGCGGGCGCGTCGTCGAGCTCGAGCTCGGCCCCCGTGATCGTCTTCGGCGCCATCTCCCAACTCTACGGGCTTCCCGTCCAGGCGACCGTGGCGGCGTCGACGGGCACGACGGCGAGCCGCTCCCCATCCGGCCAGCGCAGGACGGAGAGGCCACCGACGGTTGCAGCCGCGACGTAGCGGCCGTCCGGCGACCACGAGATCCACCGGGCCGGAAAGGGCGACAGGCGCCGGCCGCCGGGAACCGACAGGACGACCGTCCGGCCCCCGGTGGCGTCGAAGTACCAGAGCGCGTCGCCGGCCGGGGAGAGACCGACCGCCGTCGGGAGGCTGCCCTGGGGGGCGAGCCAGGCCTGGAACTCGACGTCGCCGTCCGGTGCGAGCAGGGCGACGGCCGAGGAGAGCGGGCGCGGGCGCGCCGGGCTCACGACCGCGAGCCCGACGACGAGACGGTCGCCTCGGGCTCCCAGCGCGCTCACCCTGCGCGCCGCGCCCTCCGGGACCGAGGGCAGGATCTCCGCCGCCGCCTTCAGTCCGAGCAGGAGACGGTCGTCGACGCGAACCGAGACGCCCCCCGCATCCGCGAGCGCGAGCCCCCCGTCCCCGAGCCAGGCGGGGAAGCAGACGCCTTCACGACCCTCGTGCCCGCCGGGCGCCGAGTGGTAGATGTCGACGACTGTGCCCGTGCGCGTTCCCAGACAGAGCGCGAACCGCAAGCTCTCCGGGTCCCACGCGACCTCCGACGCGATGACGCCGGGCGTGTGCGAGACGGCTCGCTGGACGGCCTGGGTGGGCGCGACGTACTCGAGCCCGTGGCCCTCGAGCGGGTCGGAGGGGCTCGAGACGAGCGCAACCGCCGCGCCACCGTCCGGCGCCGGCCAGATGCGGCAACGGTCGCCGCGGAGCCGCGTCACGGCGCCGGAGCTGATCTCGAGGTACCCCGCCTCGCACTCCGGCGTGGACCACCACAGCATCCCGCCTGCCTCGCGGAGCTCGGCGGGAAGCGGGACGAGGTTCGGAAGCTCCTCTTGGAGGCTGTCGGGATCGGTTCGCCCGGGCGGCTCCTGATCGGTCTGGGCGGTCGTGGCCGCTCGCACGGGTTCGCCGTGCGGGCCTTCGCGAGCGACGTTGACGAGCGCGGCGACCGCCACCCCGACCAGCCCGAGCACGATCGCGGCGTCCAGCAGGCGCCGGCGGCGGCGTGCGGCCGGCGAGCCGGCGCTAGCCTTCCTCGGTCGAGGTCCGTCGAGCCCGTTCGTCGTGCCTGCGCACCTTCTCCTCGCCCCCGTGCGCGCCGCAGCCGGCTCGCGCCACCCGCGGACAGCGAGGCCGGCGGCGGAAGCGCGCTCGCCGCCAGCGTAACGGCTCGACCGTCGTGCGGGAGCGCACCCGGGCGCGCGCTAGGATGGGATCCCGCGCCGAAGTGGCGGAACTGGGAGACGCGCTGGACTCAAAATCCAGTGGGGCCTTGCCCCGTGCGGGTTCGATCCCCGCCTTCGGCATAGAGGCAGAGCCGCCGCCGCGACCTGCGGACGCATGGCGGCGACGGCGGCGGCGCGCCTGCGACGCTCCGTGCCCGCCCCCTCGCGCCGTCACGGGTAGGGCTCGAGCGCCTCGCGCGCGCTCGCCGACGCCGCTGCCGCGAGGGCGTTCGCCCGCGCGATCCTCCCGTCGCCCGAGGAGGAGCCGAGGTTGATGACGACGAGGTTCGCCGCCGCGCGCGCCGCCGCCTCCGCCAGAGCCGCCGCGCACGCCGCGTCGCCGCGAAGGTTCGGGTTCCCGAGCCTCGCGACCTCCGCCGCAAGCGCCGCCACCTCGGCCGCGACGGCGGCGATCTCGAGGGGAACGAGAGCCGCCTCCTCGAGGGCCGCGCCCGCCGCTCCGGCTCCCGCTTCCCGGCCGTCGCGGGAGGCGCGCCTCGCCGCGAGCAGCGCGGCATACGCGTCGGCATCGCGCTGAGCGAGGGGCTCGGCGCGCTGCCTCAGCGCGGCCGCCTGCGCCACGGCGCGCTCGGCGCCGTCCCAGGCGTCGACAGAGAACCGGGCGGCCATCTCGGCCAGCCCGGCGCCGAGCGCGACGGCCAGCGCCGCGACCGAGCCGCCTCCCGGCGCCGCGGTGCGGGAGGCCACCTCCGCGATGAAATCCCGCAGCTGCCGGTCGAGCATGTCGCGCGGTGTCGCCACTAGCAGCCGCCAGGGCGCGCCGTAGTCCCCGGACAGAGCACTAGGCCATCGTACGCTGCTATATCTCGCGACGTGGCTCGCCGTATCGCGATCCTGACCGGAGGCGGGGACTGCCCCGGCCTGAACGCCGTCATCCGCGCCGTGGCCCGCCGCTCGCTCGACCGCGGGTACGAGGTTCTCGGCATTCGCTCAGGCTGGCGCGGGCTGCTCGACGGCACGGTCGTCGAGCTGGGCAGCCGCGAGATCTCGGGCATCCTCCCTCGCGGGGGCACGATCCTCGGAACGTCGCGAACGAACCCCTATCGCGTCGACGACGGCGTCGAGCGCGTGCTCAAGAGCACCCGAGCGCTTCGACTGGACGCGCTCGTCGCCGTCGGAGGCGAGGATACGCTCGGCGTCGCGGCGCGCCTCCACGCCGACCACCGCTACTCGGTGGTGGGCGTGCCCAAGACGATCGACAACGATCTCTCGGCGACGGACTACACGTTCGGCTTCGACACGGCGGTCGCGGTCGCGACCGAGGCGATCGACCGGCTGCACTCGACGGCCGAGTCCCACAACCGCGTCATGGTGGTCGAGGTCATGGGTCGTCACACGGGCTGGATCGCGGTCATGAGCGGGATCGCGGGCGGCGCCGACGTCATCCTCATCCCCGAGCATCCCCTCCCCGTCGAGGACGCCTGCGCCGAGATCCGGCGCCGCCACCAGCGGGGGAAGGACTTCTCGATCGTCGTGGTCAGCGAGGGATACGAGCTCACGCTCGCGTCCGGCGAGCGCCGCGTGGTGTCCCGTGGCGGGGGCGTCGACGAGTTCGGGCACATCCGCCTGGGCGGGGTCGGCGAGCTGCTGGCCCGCGAGATCGAGGAGCGCACGGGCTACGAGACGCGCGTGACGGTCCTCGGGCACGTGCAGCGAGGCGGCTCGCCGACGGCGCGCGACCGGGTGCTCGCGACCCGGTTCGGGCTGCTCGCGGCCGACCTCGTCCACGAGCGTCGCTTCGGGCTCATGGCCGCGCTCCGCGGCGACGAGATCGTCCCCGTCTCGCTCGCCGAGGCGACCGCCGAGGCGAAGCGCGTCCCGCTCGGCCTCTACGACACCGCGCGAGCCTTCTTCGGCTAGCAGTGCCGCAGGGCCGCGAAGCGGCCCCTGTAGCTATAGCTAGACGATTGATCGAGGCGTCGATCAATCGTCGAGAGGGGTCTCCGACCGCCCGCTCAGCTCCGAGACGACGCCGGCGACGCCGTCCTCTCCGGCGGAGGAAGCCTCCAGCACCACGGCGTCGATGCCGGCTCGCTCGAGCGCGAGCACCTGCTCGCGGGTCCTCACCGGGACCTGCGAGACGACGAGCTTGCCGGCGGGTACGTCGGCGAGCAGGTCCAGCGTCCGCTCGAGCTTGACGTCCTCCTTCTCCCGGGCTCTCGCGGAGAACAGGAGGATCTCGGGGTCGAGCAGCTCCAGCGCCCGCTCGAGCTCAGCCTCGTCGCGCACGTCGAGCACGACGTCGAGCCCGAGGTCCCACGCGGCGTTGACGAGCTCTTCGGGCAGCTCCTCCTCCCCAACGAGCTCGTCGAAGGGCAGGACGCACGCGTCTGCCCCGGCGCCGCGGGCCGCCTCGAGCGCGTCGATCGTCGGGGCGAGACGGCAGACGAGCAGCGGCAGCTCGGTGGCCGTGCGAACGCTCGCTACGTCCTCGATCGAGTCGAGCGCGAGCGCCTCGGCCCCGGCTTCCTCGGCGGCCCGCGCGAGCGAGTGCAGGTCGCGGCGGAGCACCGGGATGATCGAGATGCCGTCGCCCTCGGAGATGGCCTGGCTGAAACGCCGCTCCGGCCAGCGCTGCTCGCTCATGACGCTTGCCGCTGCGCCGCGAATCCGCGGATGACCTCGACGGCATGCGGCGTGCCGATGCGTCCGGCTCCCGCGCCGACCATCGTCTCGGCCTCGTCCGCCGTGGCGATGTCGCCGGTGGCTTTCACGCCGACGCTCTCCGGCAGGCAGTCCCGCAGAAGCTCGACGTCGCGCTCCGTCGCGCTCGAGCCGGCGAAGCCCGTGGACGTCTCGACGAAGTCCGCGCCCGCGTCCTCGGCGATCCGGCACGCGAACCGCTTCAGCTTGTCGTTCAGCGCCGGTGTCTCGATGACGACCTTGAGGAGCACGATGCCCTTGCCGGCGTTCACGCTCTGCACGCGCACCGAGCGCACGAACGCGCCGAGTTCGTCACGGACGTGGCGCAGATCGCCCGAGAGGAGCGCCGACAGGTTGAGGACGACCCCCAGCTCGTCGGCTCCGGATGCGATCGCGCTCTCCGCCGCCGCGATCTTCGCGCGCGTCGAGTCGGCGCCGAGCGGGTAGCTCAGCACCGTTCCGACCTTGACGTCGCAGCCGCGGAGGGCGGCGACGGCGCAGGGGACCGCGTACGGGAGCACGCAGACGGCGGCGAAGTGGTGCGCCCTGGCCTCGTCGCACAGCGTCTCGACGTTCTGGAGCGTCGTCGTCCGGCCGAGCAGCGTGTGGTCGATCGTCTTCGCGAGCTCCTCGAGCCGTAAGGCCATGAGCGCCGTGCAGTCTACGTACTGCCGTCCGCGTGGGCGAGCTCGGCGACCAGAGGTCCGGCGTCGAGCGGATCGAAGCCGACGCGCGTCGCGACGTCCTCGCTGGAGAGCCGCGTGCCCTGCACGAAGAGGTCACGGAGGAGGTCGCCGGTCTCTCGCCGCCGCCACCAGTCTCCGCCGACCGTCGCACGCAGGTGAGCGCGGACCTGCGCGGCGCGGATCCACGCGCGCAGGTAGTCGGCGGAGTAGAAGCCGGCGTCCATGTCGCTCAGGAAGCCCTCGCGCGGGTAGCGGAACCCGCTTGCCGCCGAGACGAGGCGCTCGTAGTCCTCGGCGTGGCTCGTCGCGTTGGCGAAGTCGCTCCAGAAGCCGAGCTCGTACCGGAGCTTCGCGGTATAGCGGCGGTAGAGAAAGGCGTCCAGGAACCGGGTCGCCTCGGCCTTGGCCTCTGCGTCGACGGCGCCGAGACCGAAGTGCTCCGCGTGCCAGCCGGGCTCGTGAGTCAGGGACTCCACGAGGAAGGAGTAGACCTCGGTGAGGGCGTGGTCGCGCGCGAGCCGGCGGAACGCATACGGGAGCGTCTCGGCGCAGCCGGCGTAGTGCAGCGCGTGGCCGGCCTCGTGCAAGAACGCCTGGTAGTCGGCGAGGCCGCCTTGGGCGCGGGTGATGAGGTGGACGATGCGGGGCGGATCCGACGCGATCACGCACGCTCGCGGGCTCTTCTGCGGCCGGTCGTCGAGGTCGAGCCGGATCCCGTCCTCGGCCTCGAGGTCGAACCCGAGCTCGGCGAGCGTGGCGAGGCAGACGCCGACCGAGCGCTCTTTCGTGTACGTGCCCGCGAGGGGCGAGAGCCGCCGCACGTAGGCGACGTGCGCGGCGGCCGGCTCGGCGTCGCGCTCGGGGCCGAGGATGCGCTCGAGCCAGCGCTCGCGGATACGCGCGAACGCCCCGTCGATACGGCGCGACGCGTCCTCCAGGACGGCGACGAGGCCGTCGAGGTCGACGCCCTTGAGCTCGGCGCTCCGCCGAACGGGATCCGGCTCGCCCGAGAGCTCTGCCTCGAGCTCCTCTCCCTCCCGCATGAGCGCCAGGCGGTCGTCGTTGAAGGCTGCCGAGGCCTCGACCGTCCGCTGGCCGAGCTCGTCGCGGTCGCGATACCCCTCGAGCACAGCGAGGCGCGCCTGGGCCGCCCGGAGCGGAAGCTCCTCGTCCCGAAACGCGACCCTGCACGCGAGGATCCGGTTCTCGAGCTCGTCGGACCGCTCGGCGAGCACCGAGGCGACGATGCCGCTTTCGCACGCCTCGCGCAGGCGAAAGACGCGCTCGAGCTGGCCGCCCTCGGCACGCTCCTCGGCCTCGCGCAGGACGGCGTGCTGGTCGCGACTGAAGAGATCCGCATACCGGGCGACGATCGCCGCCTGCTCGCTCGTCTCCTTCTCGCCGACGCGGACGGCTCTCGCCTCCTCGGAGCGCTCGAAGACGTAGCGGCGGAGCCGCTCCTCGAAGGCGTCTGGCGCGAGCGTAGGCGTCACAGCCCGAGACGCTCGAGCAGGTGCTCGTCCCGGCGCCAGCGTCGCCTCGCCTTCACGCGCAAGTCGAGGAACGTCGGCCGTCCGAGCAGCCGCTCGATCTCCGGACGCGCGCGGGTACCGATGGACTTGATCATGCGGCCGCCTTTCCCGATGAGGATCTGCTTCTGCGACTCGGTCTCGACGTAGAGCGTCGCCGAGATCCGGCGCTCGCCGATCTCGTCGACCTCGACCGTGATCGCATGCGGGATCTCCTCTCTCGTCAGCTCGAGGGCTTGCTCGCGGACGAGCTCCGCGATGCGAAGCTCGAGCGGCGAGTCGGTGAGCTCGTCGGGCGGAAAGTACAGCGGACCTTCGGGCAGCAGCGCAACCAGGTCCGCCACCAGCGACGCGACACCGTCCCCCGTCCGCGCGCTCACCGGGTGCAGAGCGACGTACGGGCCGGGCATGCCCGGCCCGCCGAGGGCGGCTGCCCGCTCGATCTGCCGCGCGATCTCGGGAGGCTCCAGCCGGTCGACCTTGTTGAGCGCGATCACGACCGGGGCCTCGCCGGCGAAGACCCGCTCGGCGACGAACCGGTCGCCCGGCCCGATCCGCTCGTCGGCCGCGAGCACGAGCACGACCCCGTCGACACCGTCGAGCGACTGCTCGACACGGCGCTGCATCCTCCTCGTGAGCGGGTCTCGGGGCCGCTGGAAACCGGGGAGGTCCACGAGCACGAGCTGCCAGCCGGGCCCGTTCGCCACGCCTTGAAGGCGGTGACGGGTCGTCTGAGGCTTGTCCGAGACGATGCCCACCTTGCCGCCGCAGATCGCGTTGACGAGCGTCGACTTCCCGACGTTCGGACGACCGGCCAGCGCGATGAAGCCGCTCCTCACCCTTCGAAGCCTCTAGACGTTTGATCGGAAAGTCCGATCAAACGTCGCGTTCGCACCGCCGCAGCGGCCGAGACGGCCGCTGCGGCGCTGGTAATGAGACGGCCATGCCGTAGGGGCCGCGAAGCGGCCCCGTGTAGCTAGACGATTGATCGATTTGTCGATCAATCGTCTAGAGGCTGAAGCTGTCGGGAAGCAGCTCCGCCGGGCTCCGCAGGACGAGGGCTCCGCCGAGCTCGAAGAGGACCCGGTCGGCACGGAACTCCGCCATCCACTGCCGGCAGCCTCCGCAGGGCGAGGCGGTCACCGCCACCGCCTCGACGTCACCCGGGCGGACGCCGTCGGCGACGGCCCGCGCGAGCGCCGACCGCTCCGCGCAGAGGGTCAGGCCATAGGACGCGTTCTCCACGTTCGCGCCCTGGAAGACGCGACCGTCGCGGGCGAGGACGGCGGCGCCGACCTGGAAGCCCGAGTAGGGCGCGTAGGCCGCTGTCGCTGCCCGTCGGGCCTCCTCGAAGAGGATCTCGTCCTCCACCGCTCAGACTCCTGCCCGGCACGGAGGCAAGCCCTGCGCGTCGGCGATCGGCGTCACGTCCACCCGCTCAGGCGAAGGCCTGGAAGAGGACCAGCGTCACGACGGCGCCGAGTGCAGCTCCCGTGACGACCTCGAGCGTCGTGTGAATGCCGGACTCGACGCGAGTCTGGGCGACCAGGCAGGCAAGCAGGAAGACGATGGTGGACACGAGCACCCGGTGGGGAAAGTCCGCGGTCACGAACGTAATCGCCATCCAGCCTGAGAACGCGAGCGCGGCATGCCCGGACGGGA
>CAZCIJ010000135.1:0-8670 GCA_964498265.1 uncultured Gaiellales bacterium
TGGGCCGTGCTCTTCTTCCCGGGCGCCGAGGTGTGTCACGTGGGCGGGGCGACGCACGGCGGGGCGAGGTACCTCGAGAACCTCCGCGGGCAGCTGCGCTTCTGCGCGAAGCACTACGGCCTGGCCGAGGCCGAGCGCACGCGACGCATGCTCGGGGTCGCGCTGCGCCTTCGCGGGCTCGTCTTCCCGGGAGAGCGGGGGCGCGGGTACCGCGAGGCGGCTCGGACTCTCGCATCGAGCCCGGTAGAGCGCTTCCTACAATCGGGCGGATGACGAGGACTCCGACGCCGGGCCGCGCTCGACGCGCATCCGGACGGGCCGAAGCCGCCCTCTCCGCGACGCCGGACGCGACGGGGGGCAGCGCTCGGCGTGGGGCGTCGGCGGGGGTGGCGCATGCCGCGATCCCCGGCGAGGCGGAGACGGTGCTGCGGGCCGTCGAGCGCCACGTCCGCTCGAGACCGATGCCGCCGGCCGTCGTCGTCGACGTCGGCTGGGTCAGCGGCCTTGCGGCCGTCCGCTCGCTCGGGCGCGCAGGCGCGCCGGTCGTGGCCGTCGACCACCGTCCGTGGGCGCTCGGCTTTCGCTCCCGTTACGGGTGTCCGCTCGTCTGCCCCGATCCGGCGCGCAGCGAGGATGGCTTCGTCGAGCTCCTCGCCTCACTGGCCCGGGCGCTGGGTCGTCCGGCTCCGATCTTCCCCACGCACGACGTGCACGTGAACGCCGTCGCCCGCAACGCCGGCGCGCTGGCGGGCAGCTTCCTCTGTCCGTTTCCGAGCTGGGAGCTGCTCGAGCGGATCCAGTCGAAGCGCTTCCAGCTCGAGCGGGCGGGCGCCGCCGGCGTCCCCGTCCCGCTGACGGCGCATCCCGCGGCTGCGGCTGAGGCGCTCGCCGCCGGCCGGGAGCTCGGGTACCCGCTGCTCGTGAAGCCGTCCGACCACGTGGGCTTCAAGCGCCGCTTCGGCGTGCAGGCGCTGCGCTGCGCCGACGGCGCCGCGCTCGCGCGGGCGTTCGCCGACGCCGAGCCATTCGCCCCGATGGTGCAGGAGTGGGTGCCCGGCGGCGACGACTCGCTCTTCACCCTCGGGAGCTACCTGACGCCCGGGGGCGAGGCGCTCGGGGTCTTCACGGGCCGCAAGCTGCGCCAGACGCCTCCGGGCGTCGGCACCTGCCGCGTCGGGGAAGCCGTGCGCGCCGGCGAGGTCGAGGAGCTCGGGCTGCGCCTCCTGCGCTCCATCGGCTTCCACGGGCTCTCGCAGGTCGAGTTCAAGCGCGACCCGCGCGACGGGCGCTTCAAGCTCATGGAGATCAATCCCCGCCTGTGGCAGTGGCACGGCCTCGCCGCCGCCTGCGGCGTCGACCTTCCGCGCATCGCCTACTGGCACCTGCTCGGGGCGCGGCTGCCGCCGGCGCGCATGCGGCGCGAGGGGCTGCGCTGGGCGATCACGCTCATGCGCGGCCGGCGGCCGGCGCTCCCGCGGCCGCCCTACGTCGACGCCGTCTTCGCGCTCGACGACGTGCGCCCGGGGCTCGTCCAGGCGGCCAGCGCGCTGAAGGGCGCGATCTCGTGATCCCACCCGCCGTCGAGCGCCGCGCGCGCTGGGTGCTCGACACGCTCGGCGCGCACGATCTCGGCTTCGGCGACGACGTGCCCTACGACGCGGCCTCCTGGGAGCAGGTCGAGCGCGGCGAGCGCCCTGCCCGCGACGGGCTCGCCGAGGCCTTCTACCACCTTGCTCGAGTCGAGGAGCGCAACGGCTCCCGCGACCGGCACGATCGCTTTCCAGCCTCGGCCTCGTGTCTCGACGGCCTCGATCCGCCTCTCGAGCGACTGCGCCGGCAGCTTCGTCTCGACCCGCCGCGGTGGGCCGGCGCGCGCTTCGCGGTGGCGATCACCCACGACGTCGACACGCCCTGGCGCTGGACGCCCATCGGCATCCGCGGCGCCGCGGCGCGGATGCGCGACTACGCCCGGTCAGGTCGGGGAGGCCTCGCGCTCCGCGAGGCCCGCGGGTTGGCCGCCGTTCCGCTGCACAAGCTGCGCGGCACCGATCCCAACTGGCGCTTCGAGCGGATCCTCCGCCTCGAGCGCGCGAGGACGCAGGGGTCGACGTTCTTCGTCATGGCGGGCCACGGCCATCCGGCCGACGGCGCGGCGCCGGAGTCGTACGAGCGCCTGCGCCCGCGGCTCGTGGAGCTCCTCCTGGAGGGAGGCGGCGAGGTCGGGCTGCACGGGAGCTACGCATCGGCGCGGGATCCCGCACTGCTCGCGGAGGAGAAGCGCCGGCTCGAGGAGCTGGCCGGGTCGGTCGCGGGCCAGCGCTACCACTACCTGCGCGTCGATCCCCTGACGAACCTGGCTCCGCTGGCCGACCTCGGCTTCCGCTACGACACGAGCCTGGGCTTCGCCGACGGACCCGGCTTCCGCTCCGGGATCGCCCATCCCTTCCGCCCCTGGGACTTCGCGCGAGAGCAGGCGCTCGGGCTCGTCGAGATCCCGCTCGCCGTGATGGACGCGACGGTCTCGGAGGAGCGGTTTCTGGGCATGCGCGCCGGCGCCGCCGAGCGCATGCTGCTCGAGCTCGTCGACTGGTCCGCCGCCCACGGGGGCGGCTTCGCCGTGCTCTGGCACAGCGACCGGTTCGATCCGGGCACCTCGCGCGGCTGGGACCGTCTCTACCTGCGCTTCGTCGAGGCTGTGCGCGCGCGAGGCGGCGTCTGCCTCTCTGCCGGAGCGCTCGCGGAGGAGGCCGCGGCATGGCTTCGGTGACGGCCGAGCTCGCGAGCCGCCTGCGGCTCCCGGCGCTGCCGCTGCGCTTCCTCGGCGTCGTCGCCGTCGCTCCCGTCGTGCTCGGGGTCGGCCGGCTGCTGCCTGCGGAGAGCCTCGGCCTCGGGTTGCGCCTCGCCGGCGCCGCCGCGTGCATCCTGCTCCTTCCGGGAGCGCTGGTCCTGCGCGCCCTCGACTGGCCGCACAGGCTCGGCCTCGCGTTCGCCGGGGCGCTCGCCTGGAGCCTCGCGGCCGTCTTCCTCGCGATGGTGCTGATGTTCGCGGCCGACGGATCGCTCACGCTCGCGCTCGTCGTCGTCGCGGCGGTCTGCGGCGGCGGCTTGCTGGGCGCGCTCCGCGCCGGCTCGAGCCGGCTTGCACGCCGCGATCTCGTTCCCGCGGCGGGCGTCGCCCTCGCAGGGGCCGGCCTCGGGGCCGCCGTGTGGTGGGCGGCGACGACCGTGGACGGCGACGCACTCTTCCACCTCGCCCGCGTGCGCAAGCTGGACGCCTTCCCGGTCGTCTCCTCGGTTGCCAGCGTGAACGAGTTCCGGGACGGCAGCCTGCACCCCGGCTACGCCTTCCCGCTGTGGCACGGCGCGCTCGCGCTCGTCGCGCGGCTCGCGGCCGTCGACCCGGAGCTCGTCGTACTGCACCTCGCCGGGGTCCTCGCCCCGCTCTCGCTCGTCCTCGCGTACGCCGCCGGGGCCGCACTCTTCGCCTCGCGCGCCGCCGGCGTGGCCGCCGCGGTTGCCCAGGCTGCGCTGCTCGGCTTCCAGCGCCAGGGCGTCGGCTCCTTCGAGCTGACGGCGCTGCCCGGCTCGGCTGCTCGCCTCCTGCTCGTTCCCGCCTTCCTCGCGCTCGCGTTCGCCGTCGTCCGCGGAGGACCTCGCATCCGCCTCCTGACCCTGGGTGTCGCGGCGCTCGTCCTCGCAGTCGTGCACGTGACCTACGCGCTGTTCCTCGTCGTCCCGCTGGCGGGGTTCCTCGTGGCGCGACTCGTCCTGACCCGCCACGGCGTGGGTGACTGGCGTCGCCTGGGGCTCTCCCTGGCCGCGCTCGTCGTCCCGACCGGGCTCTTCGTCGCCTGGCTCTCGCCGACGCTCGCGGACACCGCCTCCTTCCGAGCGTCGGGCGCCGAGGAGGCGCGTGCGCTCGCGGCCTACGGGGCCCAGCTCGACACCTTCCGCGACTGGTACTCGCTCTCGCCCGAGGCGATCGCCCGCGGCGGCGCCGCCACCGTTGCGGCGCTGCTCGTGGTGCCGGCGGCCGTTCTGGCCGCCGGGCGACGCTGGGCGGCCTACGTCCTCGGCGGCTCGGTCGCCATCCTGCTCATCTTGCTCGTGCCGCCGTTCTTCACGGCCCTGTCGGACCTCGCCTCGCTCTCCCAGGCGCGCCGCCTCGCGCTGTTCCTCCCGCTCATGTTCGCCCTCGCCGGCGCGGCGGTCCTCGCCGGGCGGGTTCGTCTGATCGGGTGCGCGGGCGCCCTGGCGCTCGGTGTCGGGCTCCAGCTCGCGTATCCCGGCGGGGAGGGAGGGCGCCTGGCCCCGGGCGGCCCCGCGTGGGCCACCTGGGTCGCGCTCGGGGGCGGGGTCGCGGCGCTGGCGGCGGGCCGGCTCGCGCGCCGTGACGGGACGGCGCCGACGTGGTGGGCTGTCGCCGCCGTCAGCCTCTTCGCGCTGCCGATCGCCGTCTCCGGTTTCGCCGACCTCGAGCGCGAGCGGGCCGACCCGCGTGCGCTGCCGCCGGGTCTCGTGGACGTGCTGCGAACCGAGGTACCGCCGCGCGCGATCGTCTTCGCCGACCTCGAGACGTCGTACCGCATCGCTGCGGAGGCGCCGGTCTTCGTGGCCTCGGCGCCGCCGGCGCACGTGGCCGACACGGGGAGGAACCGGCCCTACGAGCGGCGCGCCGACGTCATCCGCTTCTTCTACCGCGACAACGTCTCGTACCTGGAGAAGGAGCAGATCCTCGACTACTACGGCGCCTCGTGGCTCGTCGTCGACAAGACGCGCAAGGTGCCCGACTACGTCGAGTTCCTGCCGCCCGCCGAGTACGAGGACGAGCGCTACGCCCTCTACGAGCTTCGATGACGGCGCTCCCTGACCTCTCGCCGGCGTGAGCGGTGCCCTGGCCTTCCGCCGCGCGCCCGCCTCGTACGACGACGCCTTCATCGACACGATGGCCGGTGCGTATCTCGAGCAGACCCCCTGGACACGCCTTCGCCTCGCGGCCGTCCGCGATCTCGTCGAGCCGCGGCCGGGCGAGCGTGTGCTCGACCTCGGCTGCGCCGCCGGGGCGGTCACCCATTTCCTGTCGACCTTCGGCTGCGAGGCGGTCGGCGTCGACGCCGAGGCGAAGGCGATCCAGCGCGCCCGCACCCTCTTCCCGAGCCTGCGCTTCGAGGTCGCGGACGTGCGGGAGCTGCCCTTCCCCGCCTCGTCGTTCGACAAGGCCGTGGCCGCCGACCTCGTCGAGCACCTCGACGACGCGACGCTTGCGGCGATGCTGCTCGAGGCGCGGCGAGCGCTCCGACCAGGCGGGACGCTCTCCCTCTACACGCCGAACCCCGAGCACCTGATCGAGCGGCTCAAGGCCCGCGACCTGGTGCTCGCCCAGAACCCGACGCACATCGGCCTGCGCACGGCGCCACAGCTCGAGGCCGCGCTCGAGGCGGGCGGGTTCGTCGTCGATCGCTCCGAGTGGCGGGCGAGCTTCTTCCCGCTCCTGCGGGCTGCCGAGCGCGTCGGCGGCGAGCGCCTCTCCCTGCTGCGCTACCGCCTCTGTCTCCGAGGCCGTGCCCCGGGGTGTGCGTGAGCTCGAGCTCGAGGTCCAAGGGGCGACCGGCATGCGACCGCTCAGCGACACCGAATGGAGCGCGTAGCCCGGCATCAAGCGGCCGAAACCGTCCGCCGCCCATGCCCGCAGCCGATGCCCTACGGCTCGTGCGCCGGCTCATCTGGAACGCCATGCTGCCGCGCGCGTTCGTGCTCTGACTCGTGCGGCTGGCCGGTGTGCTCGCAGATGACGGTGAGGTCGCTGTCCCAGTGCCAGAGCACGACGTCCCGACCCGCTTCCTCGGCGCAGGCGGCGATCAGGTAGTCGAGGGCTGAGCGCCGATGCCCGCCTGCGGTCGTGTGAGCGAGCTCGCGCTGCACGAGGAGCGCCCTGCGCGCTGCTGCATCCCCCAGAGGTAGCCAGCGCAGCGGCTCCCACACGGAGCTCCACCCCTCGTCGTACGTCCGCCCATCCGGCGGACCCACGAGGACCTCCAGCGCGACGGGCGCGCAGGTCGCGAGCTGGTCGGCTTCGTACCGTTTCGCGACGAGCGCGGCGAGGTACTCGGGCCCGCCCCGCTGCAGCGCGATCCAGATGGAGCTGTCGACGAGGAAGAGAGACATCAGCTCTCTTCCCAGAACCCCCAGAACCGCCCTCGCCGCATGCGCAGCCACTCGTCCCAGTCCGGCACGTGCAGCCGTCCCTCGCGGATGTACTCGGCCCCGCGCGTCAGCCTGGCTCGACGGTTGACCTCATCGAGTGCTCTGTTGACGGTCTCCTTTACCCCCTTCGTCCCGAGGTTCTTCTCTGCCTCCCGCAGTGCGTCGAGATCGATCTCCACACTCGTCTTGTGCATCATCATGGCAGAGAAAACGATATCGAAGTCTCATGAATTGAGATATCTCTGAGGCCGTCGTGTTACGAGAGACTCACCGCACGACCTCGACGAGCGGGAACCGCCGCCAGCGCCGATCAGTCGTGAGCACCCTGGCGGCGCTCGCTTCCTCGGCGTAGGCGAGCACGAGAGCGTCCCGAAGGCGAAGCGAGCGGCTGTGGGCGCGCAGGGCGGCCGCTCGCTCCGCCACCTTCTCGTCGATGGCGCCGACCGTGACGACGAGCGCCTCTAGGCTCGTCCTCACCACGTCGACGTGACCGGTCCGGCTGGGTTGCACGAGCATCTCCGCATAGGCGGAGGCGGGGAGATGCAGCTCGTCCTCGGCTGCGTGCTCGAGCGCGGCTCGCGAGGCTTCGTGATGAGCATCCTCCGCGTCGAGGTGTGCGATGAGGACGCTGGCGTCGAGGACGACTATCGCCACTCGCGGCGCAAGTCCGAGAGGTAGCCCTGCGGGTAGACGCCCGTGAGAGCCCCCGCGGTCTGCTCGATGGCAGCAAACCGGCGCTCGTGGCGGGCGGGCACGGGAGTGAGCAGGATGCTCCCACCGAGGCGTCCACGCGGAGCTCGTCGCCTGGACCAAGAGCCGTCTTGGCCAGGACCGCGGTTGGGATCGTCACCTGGTGCTTCGAGGAGATGCGCGTGTGCCTACGCCGCCGTGAGTTCTTTACTCCAGCCACGTGAGTAGAGCTACATGCGTGTGCCGCTCGATCGGCAGCGTGAGGCGTGAGAATGGCGCGGATGCGCATCCTCTTCGTGTCGATGTACTGGCCGCCGGCGGGCGGCGCGGGCGTCCAGCGCCCGCTCAAGCTCGCCGGACATCTGGCCGCCCTCGGCCACGAGGTGCACGTGCTGGCGCCGGACGACCCGAAGTGGCTCCACTGCGACCCGACCCTGCGGACCCCCGGCGGGGTCGTCGTCCACAGGGCGCGCAACGTGGGGCCCCGCGCCCGCCGGCCGGCGGAGGAGCTGGGCGCGGCGAGCGGGGTCGACCGGCTGCTGCTGCGCGGCGAGCTCGCGCTGCGCGGCCTGCTCGTTCCCGACGCGAGCGTGCTCTGGACGCTGACCGCGGCTCCGGCCGCGCGCCGGATCGTGCGCGAGTGCGGAATCGAGGTTGTTCTGACCACCTCGCCGCCCGGCTCGGTGCATCTGGTCGGCGCGGCCGTGCAGCGGTCCCGGAGAGTGCGCTGGGTCGCCGACCTGCGCGATTCGCTCGTGCGCCACGCGCACCGGCGGCGCGAGGTCCGGGGAGAACGCCGGCTGGCGCGCCTCGTGGCCGGGCGTGCGGACGCGATCGTCTGCGCCTCGCGGGCCATCGCCGGGGAGATGCAGGCCCTGTCGCCCAGCGGGCCGGTTATCGAGATCGGGAACGGCTGCGACTTCGAGGACTTCGACGGGCTCGCGTACGAGCGTGCCGAGCGGTTTCGCATCACGCACGCCGGGAGCTTCTTCGGGCGGCGCAGCCCGCGGCCGTTCCTCGAGGCTCTCGCCCGCGTCGAGGAGGACGTCGCCGCCCGCTTCGTGGGCGACTTCCGCTCCTCGGATCGTGCGTTCGCCGAGGAGCTCGGCCTCGGCGATCGTCTCGAGCTGCTTCCGTACGCGAGCCGCCGGGATGTCCTGAGCCTGGAGCGCGAGAGCGAGGCACTCCTGTTGCTCATCCCCGACGCGCAGGGCCGTGGCCGCGGCGTCCTCAGCGGCAAGGTGTTCGAGTACCTGGCCGCGAGGAGGCCGATCCTCGCCGCCGTGCCTCCCGACGGCGAGGCTGCCGCCCTGCTGCGCAAGCTCGAGGCCGGGACGGTCGTCGCGCCAGGCGACGTGGACGGGCTGACCGGCGCGCTCGCCGATCTCAGGGAGCGCTGGCGATCGGGGGATCTCGAGGACGTCGCGCTCGCCGAGGACGAGCGTGCACGCCTGGCGCGACGCGCGCGCGCCGAGGAGCTCGCCCGCCTGCTCGAGGATGTCGTGACGAACGCGTGACGCTTTCGCGAGTGGGGTCTGATCCCGGGGTCTGACCCCACAAGGAGGCCCTGACCCAGGGGAAGGCACTGCGGATGCAGGAGCCGGCCTGTCGCGCTTGCCGCTGGTAAGGGGTACCCTTCGGGCGTGATGCGGCCGGTCGGCCGGCCTGCGCAGGCATGACTTCGTCGCCCCTACACGCTCTCGGCCGCGAGTGGAACGACACGGCCACCGCCGTTCCCGGCGACGACAGGAGATAACGGGCTGTCAGAAGGCCGGA
>CAZCIJ010000136.1:0-8560 GCA_964498265.1 uncultured Gaiellales bacterium
CGCGGCGTCGCGCAGCTCCTGGTAGGCCTCGTCCGGGAGCGTCATCTGCGGGGCCACGGTCACCGAGTCGCCCGTGTGCACGCCCATCGGGTCGATGTTCTCGATCGAGCAGACGACGACGACGTTGTCGGCGCGGTCGCGCATCACTTCGAGCTCGAACTCGTCCCAGCCGCGCACGGACTCCTCGACGAGCACCTGGCCGATCGGGCTCTCTCGTATCCCGAGCTGCACCTGCCGATGCAGCTCGGAGACGGTCTCGGCAAAGCCGCCCCCGTGTCCTCCCAGCGTGAAAGCAGGCCGGACCACCACCGGAACGGCCAGTCCGTCGACGTGGTCGAGGCTCGTGACGATCCGGCTCTTCGGAACGCGCAGCCCGACGGACTCGACGGTCTCCCGGAAGCGCTCGCGGTCCTCGGCGCGGCGGATGGTCTCGAGCGTCGCGCCGATGAGCTCGATGCCGAGCTCGTCGAGCACGCTCTCCTCGGCGAGCCGGCTCGCGAGGTTGAGCGCAGTCTGGCCTCCGAGCGTCGGCAGGAGAGCGTCGGGGCGCTCGCGCTCGAGCACCGCGGCCGCGCCCTCGAGGTCGAGCGGCTCGACGTACGTGCGGTCGGCGAAGCCGGGGTCGGTCATGATCGTCGCCGGGTTGGAGTTGACGACGATCGTCCTGTAGCCCTCGTCCCGCAGCACCTTCAACGCCTGGCTGCCCGCGTAGTCGAACTCGCACGCCTGGCCGATCACGATCGGCCCCGAGCCGATCACACAGACCGAGCGCAGGTCACGCCGCGCGGGCAAGAGCCCTCACCTCCTCGACCCAGCCCTCCAGGATCGGCCAGCCGTCGTGCGGGCCGGGGCCAGCCTCGGGATGGAACTGCACCGAGCGCGCCCGCTCGCCGGGAAGCGAGAGGCCCTCGACCGTCCCGTCGTACAGCGAGACGTGCGTGACCTCGTCGCCGTCTCCCTCGACGGCGAAGCCGTGGTTCTGCGACGTCACGAGAACCCGCCCGCTGCCGCTCTCCAGCACCGGATGGTTTGCGCCGCGGTGACCGAAGGGCAGCTTCGCGGTGCGGTAGCCGGCCGCGAGACCGAGCAGCTGGTGGCCGAGGCAGATCCCGAGAAGGGGCACGCGCCCGACGAGCTCGGCGACGACGGCCACCTCAGCCGACAGCGCCGCGGGATCGCCGGGCCCGTTCGAGAGCAGGACGCCGTTCACCCCGCGCTCCACGATCGCGTCGGCGGGCGAGCTGTGGGGGAACACCGTGACGCCCGCTCCGCTCGCAGCCAGGCGGCGGAGGATCGAGCGCTTGGCGCCGTAGTCGAGGAGGCCGATGCGAACGTCACCGTCCCCGACGTCGCGGGGCTCCTTCGCCGAGACGGCCGCGGCGAGCGCCCTTCCGGCCATGACGGGCTGCCGGCGCACCTCCGCCAGCACCTCGGCGGGCTCGGCGTCGCCGGCGACGACAGCAGCCCGCATCGCCCCCGCCGAGCGCAGACGGAGCACGAGGCTGCGCGTGTCGACGCTCTCGAGCGCCGGGACGCCGCTGTCGGCGAGCCACGCGCGCCACTCCTTTCCTCCCGCTCGTCGCATGACGACCCCGCGCGCGGCGATTCGCTCCGACTCGCTCCGCTCGGGCGCGACGCCGTAGTTGCCGACCATCGGTGCCGTGAAGCACACGATCTGCTCCGCGTAGCTCGGGTCGGTCGCGATCTCCTGGTAGCCGCTCATGGCGGTGGTGAAGACCGCCTCGCCGAAGGCGCGCCCCGAGGCGGCGACGGAGCGGCCCGGGAAGAGCGAGCCGTCCTCGAGCAGCACGAAGGCGGGCGCGCCCTCCGGATCCGCGCTCACGCCGCGAACACCACCTTCCCGTCCGCGACGGTCTGGAGCACCGTGCCGTGAAGCGTCTCTCCGAGCAGCCACGAGTTCCCGGAGCGCGACTTGAAGCCCGTCTCGCCGACTCGCCACGTCAGCTCGAGATCGAGCAGCACGAGGTTCGCGGGGGCTCCGACGGCGATCCGTGGCCGGTCGAGCCCGTAGACGCCCGCGGGGCCGGCGCTCATGCGCCTGAGGAGGGTCGGGAGCGCCAGCAAGCCGGGGCGCACGAGGTGCGTGTAGAGGGCGGGGAACGAGGTCTCGAGGCCCGTGACGCCGAACGGCGCCTCCTCGAAGGGAACGTCCTTCTCGTGCCGCGCGTGAGGCGCGTGATCGGTGGCGACGGACGCGATCGTCCCGTCGCGGAGGCCCTCGATCAGCGCCCGCCTGTCCTCCTCGGACCGTAGCGGCGGGTTCATCTTCAGGTTCGGATCGAGGGCTCGCACGGCCTCGTCGGTGAGCACGAGATGGTGCGGCGTGACCTCGGCGCTCGCCTCGACGCCTTCCGCGTGTGCGCGCCGGAGCTCGTCGACCGACTCGCGCGCGGACAGGTGGAGCAGATGGACGGGTCGCTCCTCGTAGGCGGCGAGCGCGAGGTCGCGCGCGACCATCGTCGACTCGGCGACCGAGGGCCAGCCGCCGAGACCGAGCTCGGCAGAGACGGCGCCCTCGTGCACGTGGCCGCCCCGCGAGAGGCTCGGATCCTCCTCGTGAAGGGCGATCACGCCCCCGGAGACGGCGCCGTACTGAAGCGCTCGCCGCAACAGCGCGCCGGACACGACCGGCAGCCCGTCGTCGGTGAACCCGGCGGCGCCGCGCTCGGCCAGCTCGACCATCTCGGTGAGCTCCGCTCCCCGCTGACCCTTCGTGATCGCGGCCAGGAAGCCGACCGGGATGCGCGCCTCGGCCCGGGCCCGCTCGATCAGGGCGCCGAGCACGGCGGCCGAGTCGACGACGGGCTCGGTGTTCGGCATGGCGAGGATCGCGCAGTAGCCGCCGGCCGCCGCGGCGCTCGTGCCCGACTCGAGGTCCTCCTCGTCTTCGCGCCCGGGCGTGCGCAGGTGCACGTGAGGATCGACGAAGGCGGGCGCGAGCACGACTCCCTGCCGGCCGGAGCTCGCGTGCTCGAGGCGTGCGATCACGCCGTCCTCGACGGTGAGCGTCAGGCACTCGTCGATCCCCTCGACCGGGTCGAGCACGCGCACGTCCTCGAAGCGGATGGAGTCCTTGCGACCGTTCGCCGCGAAGAGCAGCTCGGGTGTCGCGACCGTCGCGGCCATCACGCCACCTCCTGCATCTGCGCCACCTTGACCTCGACCGGCCCGTGCGTGAGCAGGTGGTAGAGGACGGCCATACGGACGACGAGACCCGATCGCACCTGGCGCTCGATGAGCGCCTCCGCGGCGTCGGCAACCGCCGCGTCGAGCTCGACGCCGCGGTTCATCGGCCCGGGGTGCATCACGCGCTGCCCCGGTCGCAGCCGCTCGGGAGTGATGCCCCAGCACGCCGTGTACTCGCGCAGGCTGGGGACGTAGTTGGCGCCCTCGAGCATCCGCTCGCGCTGCATCCGCAGGACGTAGACGACGTCGGCCGCACGGATCGACTCGATCTCGTGGGAGACCGCGCATCCGAGCGCCTCGATGCCCCGGGGTATGAGCGGCGGAGGCCCGACGACGGTCACGTGCGCGCCCATGAGCCGCAGCGCCTGGATGTTCGAGCGGGCGACGCGCGAATGGAGCACGTCACCCACGATGGCGACGTGCAACCCCTCGATACGGCCGAGGTCCTCGTCGATCGTGTACAGGTCGAGCAGCGCCTGCGTCGGGTGCTGATGCTTTCCGTCGCCGGCGTTCACGACGTTCGCGTCCGTATGCCGTACGAGCAGCTCGGGCGCGCCGATGGACGGGTGACGGACGACGACGACGTCCGGGTCGTACGCGCCGATGGTGATCGCCGTGTCCTTGAGCGACTCGCCCTTGTCCGCGGCGGAGCCGGTCGCCCGGATGGTCATCACGTCGGCGGAGAGCCGCTTGGCCGCGAGCTCGAAGCTCGACGACGTCCGGGTCGAGGACTCGAAGAACAGGTTGACGACGGTGTACCCCTTCAGGGTGGGCAGCTTCTTGACCTCTCGCTCGAGCGAGCGCGCGAACGCCCGCGCGAGCGCGAGCAGGCGTTCGACGTCTTCCCGCGTGAGATCGGCGACGGAGACGAGGTGCCGCCGCGGCCGCCGGCCCGGCGGCAGCAGCTCGTCGCGGAGCAGGGGACGGATGTCGCTCATGCAGGACCTCCCGGAACGAGAAGGACGCGATCGACCTCGTCGGTCTTGACGAGCTGGACCTGGATGCGCTCGAGCCGGGCGGTGGGCAGGTTCTTGCCGACGTAGTCCGGCCTGATCGGGAGCTCGCGGTGGCCACGGTCGACGAGCACCGCGAGCTGGACGCGCGCCGGGCGACCGTACTCGAAGAGCGCTCCGATGGCCGCCCGCACCGTGCGACCGGTGTAGAGGACGTCGTCGACGAGAACGCACGTCACGCCCTCGAGCGGGAAGTCGAGCCGCGTCGACTTGACGACGGGCTGCGGAGCGAGCGGGGCCGCTCCGCCACGGACGCCGACGTCGTCGCGGTGGAACGTGATGTCGACCGACCCGAGCGCCACCTCGGTCCCCGAGTACTCCTGGAGAAGCCGCCGGAGGCGCTGGGCGAGCGGAACGCCGCGAGTGTGGATGCCGACGAGGGCGACGCGATCGAGGTCCGGGTTGCGCTCGTGGATCTCGTGCGCGATGCGCGCGAGCGTGCGCCGGAGCGCCTCGCCGTCCACCAACAGCTTCGCCGCCTGTTCAGGCGCAGCCAAACCTGCCTCCTTTCCGGCCTCACGGGACCGGGTTAAAGGTGCCGCCGAAGGCTAGCAGACCGGGTCGGACGCACCGAGGCAACCGTCCGCCGCGACCTCGAGCGGGTCCGGCGGATCAGTCGCTGCCGAGGATGTCCTCCGGCTCGGAGAGGGCCTCGATCGCGTTCTGCGCGGCCTCGAGCTCCGTCTCGGGCACGAGCACGCGCTGAGGCGCGTCCTCGAGACCTGTCGGGTGGTGCTCGACCGCCTGCTCGACCTCGCACGCGATGCCCGCCGAGTGGAGCATGTCCTGGAGCTCCTCCGCCTCCGCCAGGTCCGCTGCGACCGCCACCTGAACCATCCGCGTCATGTCTGCCTCTCAAGCTCCGCGACGGATCCCCGGGACACCTCCACGCCCGGCTCGCTCTCGCGCGGGAGCGCGCCTCCCTTGACGAGCCGCGGCCCGCCCCGCTCCGCAAAGCGGATCTCGATGATATCGAAGTCCCTCGGCACGACCGTCTCGGCGAACACTTCCCGCGCCTCGCGCTGGATCTCCGGCCCGAAGTACCGGTTCGAGAGGTGCGTCAGCGCCAGCATCTGCACCCCCGCGAGCCGGGCGACCTCGGCGGCGTCTGCCGCGATCGAGTGCCCGGTCTCCGCGGCCCGCTCCCGCTCCTCGGCGCCGAAGGTGCCGTCGTGCACGAGCAGGTCGGCTGCGATCGCGGCCTCCAGCACCGAGCGCGCCGGCTTGGTGTCGCCCGTGAGGACGACCTTCCGGCCGGGACGCGCGGGCCCCAGCACCTGGGCCGGGTCGATGCCGGTGCCGTCGGCGAGCGTCACCCGCTCGCCGCGCTGCAGCGCACCCCACAGCGGACCTTCGGGAACGCCGAGCGCCCGGGCGGCTTCGATGTCGAACCGTCCCGGCCGCGGGGCCTCGACGAGCGTGTAGCCGACCGCCTGCGCGCCGTGCTCGGCCGGGAACACGAGGAGCCGGTGGTCGCCTCGGTCGAGCTCGTCCCCCGGCCGCAGCTCGACGAGCTCGAGCGGGTACGTGAGCTTGCCGAAGATCCGCCGCAGGCTGTCGAACAGGTCGCGCAGGCCGGGCGGACCGTAGACGGTGAGCGGAAGCTCGCGCCCGCGAAGCGCGAACGTCTTCAGCATGCCCGGCAGACCGAGGTAGTGGTCTGCGTGAAAATGCGTGACGAACACCTCGGGAAGCTCGACGAGACCGACGCTCGAGCGCAGGAGCTGGCGCTGCGTCCCCTCGCCGCAGTCGACGAGGAGGCGCGCCCCGGCCCGGCGCAGGAGGACGCTCGCTGGCGCTCGCCGCGTCGTCGGCACCGAGCCGGACGTCCCGAGGAAGACCACGTCCAGGTCCACCACTCGATTGTATGAGCTCGAGGCAGCCGTCCCCGGAGTCGCTCCGGGGACGGCCGGTCACGGCAGGACGAGCACGTCTCCCACTCGCAGCGAGGCGCCGTCGAGCGCGTTGCGCTGCTGGATGCGCCAGACGGATTCGCGCGGATCCGCGCCAGGGTACCGGGCGGCCGCGATCTCCCACAGCGTGTCGCCGGGTCGCACGACGTATCGCGCCTCGGAGGCCGCCCCGCTCGACGGACGCGCGGCCCCCAGCGCGGCCGGGAGGAGAGCGAGCAGGACAGCCCCCGTGACGAGACGCGAACCGAACATGTGTTCGCAGAATAGACGAACACGTGTTCGCCGTCAAGCTGCGCCCTTGCAGACGTCAGAAGAGCTCGTTCAGGAACCGGCCGGCCCGGTAGACGAGCTCGCCGTCGGCGTACACCTCGCCCCCCGTGCGCAGGTCGCAGACCATGTCCCAGTGGAGAGCCGAGACGTTGCCCGACCTCGTCTCGGGGTAGGCCTCCCCCAGGGCCAGGTGAACCGTGCCGCCGATCTTCTCGTCGAAGAGGATCTCGCCGGTGAAGGCCGTCACGGCCTCGTTGAGCCCGAAGGCGAACTCGCCCACGCGACGCGCCCCCTCGTCGAGATCGAGCATCTCGTTGAGGAGCTCGGCACCTCGGGTCGCGTCGGCCTCGACGACCTCGCCCCCGCGAAAGCGGAGGCGAACGCCTTCGACGCTACGGCCGGCGAACACCGCCGGATAGCTGAAGCTGACCTCGCCCTCGACGCTGTCCTCGACGGGGCCCGTGAAGCACTCGCCGTCGGGAAAGTTGCCGCGGCCGTCCGAAGCGATCCACGTCCGGCCCTCGACCGAGAGCCGCAGATCCGTGCCCGGCGCGACGACCCGGAGCTCCCGCCGGCCGGCCAGCCACGCGGCCAGCCGCTCGATGCCTGCGCCGAACGCCCTCCAGGCGGCGACGGGGTCGTCGCGGTCGAGCAGTCCCGCCGAGAAGACGAAGTCCTCGTAGTCGGGCAGCGACATCCCGGCTTCCTGCGCGAGGGCGTTCGTCGGGAACGCCGTCACCACCCAGCGGTAGTCGCCCTCGGCCTCGCGCTCGAACAGCCGCCGCCTGAAGGGCGCCGCCGCCCTGGTCGCGCGAGCCTGCCGGGCCGGATCGACGCCGGAACGCGAGCGGGTGTTGAAGTCGGAGAGGATGGTGACGCCGGCCGCCGCGCGCTCCACGTCGGCGCGCACGCGCGGCGTGACGAACTCGAGCTGAGCGTCCGTGCCGCGGGCGAGGCGCTCCTCGGCGAGCCCGTCGAGCGCGATCCGGGGCAACGGATGCCCGCCCGCCCGGACGACGCGACGGTAGAGCTCGCGGACGAGCGGCGCGGCCAGCGTCGTCCCGTCGATGGTCACGACCTCGCCCGGCTTCACCTCGAGCGAGTAGGCGACGAGCACGTCGGCCAGGCCGGCGACTCGAGGGTCAGCCATTCCCGACGCCGTCGAGGAAGCAGCCGTTCGACCAGATCAGCTCGCCGTCCGCGTGCACCTCGCCGCCATCCCGCAGATCGCAGATCATGTCCCAGTGGAGCCCGGAGACGTTGCTGCCCCCGGCCTCGGCGAAGCTCGAGCCGAGCGCGACGTGCATCGTGCCGCCGATCTTCTCGTCGAAGAGGATGTTGCGCGTGAAGCGGTCGATCTCGTAGTTCAGGCCGAACGCGACCTCGCCGAGCACCCGTGCGCCCTCGATCTCGAGCACCGACCGGAGGTAGTCCTCGCCGGCGCGGGCCTCCGCAGCCACGACCTGCCCCTCGTCGAAGCGGAGTCGCACGCCCTCGACCTCGCGTCCGTCGAAGATCGCGGGGAACCGGAATGAGATCTCGCCCGTCGTCTGCGTCTCGAGCGGGCTCGTGAACACCTCGCCGTCGGGCATGTTGTACCGCCCCTCGGACGCGATCCAGGTCCGGCCGCCGACGCTGACGCGCAGGTCGGTGTCCTCCCCGAGGATGCGCAGCTCGGAGGCGGAGCGCAGCGCCGAGGCGCGACCGGCCAGCTCGCCGGCCGCCGACCGCCAGTAGGCGGCGGGGTCCTCGTCCGCGTCGGCGACGTGACATGCCCGAAACACGAACGTCTCGTAGTCGGCGAGCGACATCTCCGCGTCCTGCGCGTGCGCAGCCGTCGGGAAGAGCGTTCCGCACCAGCGCATCTCGCCCGCGTTGATCCGCTCCCAGCGCCGGTTCGAGAGCTGGCGGCGGGCCGCCAGCCGGCGGCTCTGGCGGCCCGGGTCTACGCGCGAGAGCGAGCGCGTGTTCTCCTCGGACCAGATCGTGACGAGCGCGTCGAGCGTGTCGATCTCGGCCCCCTCGGCGGGCGCCACGAACGTGATCTGCTCCTCCGAGCCCTCCTGGAGGAGGATCTCGTCGAGACCCGCGAGCGACACGTCGACGTAGGGATGCGCCCCGCGAGCGAGGGCCGCGCGGAACATGCCCGACGCGAGC
>CAZCIJ010000137.1:0-8472 GCA_964498265.1 uncultured Gaiellales bacterium
CAACGGCTGCGTCCTGCTCGGCCGCGTGGATTCGTAGGGGCGGATCCCCGACCCGTCCTCGAGAACACGGGCCGGTCGGGGACCGGCCGGTAGGGGCCGGTCGGGGACCGGCCAACACGGGCCGGTCGGGGACCGGCCCCTACACGGCGATCGGGTCCTCCCGCCGCAAACCCGGGAAGCGCGCGAAGTCGCCACCCGGACGAAGCCCAGCAGGCTTACCCAAGGAAGCCCGATGCGCGCGGCGCCGCCGAGCTTCTCGTCGAGCCACTCGCGTGCGGGGCGATGCTCGGGCGTCTGCCGAACGAATTCGTAGATGAGGAGGTTGACGTCGAGGAGCGCCAGCGGTAGGCCTCGCCCTCGCCGAGACGCAGGAGTTCGTCGATGTCGTCGAAGTTGTCGACGAGAGGCCGTCCGGCGTTGGTCGGGTGGGTGTAGCGCCGCTTCGCTGGCTCGCGCTTCGCTTCGAGCTGGGGCAAGCCGAGGCGGAGAGCGTCGTTGACGAGTTGCTTGAGCGATACGCGCCGTTGCCGCCTCGCCTGCTCGAGCAGCGCGGCCACGTCGTCGTCGAGAGTGAGCGTCGTCCGCATGACATCAGAGCCAAAGCATTCCTTCCTTTGCTGAGGTCCTGACGTCTCATGTGGTCACGACGTCTGGAGTCAGCTCCTCGAGCGAAGAGAGCACGACGTCGGCTGCGGCCAGCGCCTCGTCCTGGGGCGGGAAGTGGGGGTTCGGAACGGCGATGACGCGCATGCCGGCGGTGCGCGCCGCGAGGATCCCGTTGTGTGAGTCCTCGACGGCGGCCGCTCGCGCCGGGTCGACGCCGAGGCGCCTCGCTGCCTCGAGGTAGACGTCGGGCGCGGGCTTTCCGCGACGGACCTCCTCCGAGGACACGGTCGCCCGGAAGAGGTGCCGCACGCCCATCAGCTCGAGCGCGAGGTCGATGAGCGGTCGGTTGGACGAGGAGGCCAGGCCGAGAGGCCACCCCCCGCCGATCCGCTCGACTGCGCGGACCGCCCCGGGAACGAGCGGCAGCGCCTCGCGGTAGCGGGACTGCATGCGCCGGACCACCTCCGCGTTGATCTCCTCCGGGCTCTCGCGGAGGCCGATCGCCTCGTGCATGTAGCGCGACCACTCGGGCGAGCTCATGCCCATCATGTCCCGCTGGGCCCGGTCGTGCCAGGTGCCGCCTCGCTCGCGCGCCAGCTCCTCGCGCACCTCGTCCCAGACCTGCTCGGAGTCGAGCAGGAGCCCATCCATGTCGAAGACCACGCAGTCGATCACGCGCACGCTCGCCCGGGGAGCGGTCCGGTCGCTGCGAAGCGTACTGCCCGCGCTCCGGGCGTCCGGGAGCCTTCGGGCCAGCGAATGGCGCTGGCGGTTGCACGGGAGGGCAACGTGCGCGTCTGCGCTCGCCCGCCGACAGCCCGGGTGGACCCGCATGGACGACAGGGCTGCGGCACGGACAAAGGAGATTCGGCGGGGGCGCCGGCGCGCACCAGGGATGGACGCAGGATGTCAGGCGAGCTCGATGTCGGTCTGCGCGAAGTCGCCGCCAACGCACAGGAGCGGCTGCCCAGCAAGACGAGCGGTCGCGTACGACATGCAGTCGCCGTAGTTCAGTGCGGCCGGGTGGCGACCCCGCCCGAAGCGCGCATACGCCTCCACCGCCGTCCGCCAGTGATCCTCCCCGAACGGAATCACCATGAGCCCCGCCTCCTCGGCGAAGTGCGAGAGCAGCGAGCGCGCACGCGGACCGATCTTGGCCGTCAGGACGATGCCCGTCTCGACCAGCGTCGGGGCGCCGACGCCCGCCAGCCTCGCAGCGCCGAGCCTCTCGACAAGCGACTCGTGCCCTGGCTCGCGGAGTAGGACCGCGATCAGGGCGGAGCTGTCGAGGATCACACGCCCTCTTGCCCGTAGCCCAGGATCGCCTCCCGCTCCGCGCGGGTCACAGACTTCCCGAGCGCACGCCTCGGAATCTCGGGCCAGATATCCTCGCTCAGGACGCGTCTGATCTCGTCCGCCCTGTCGCGGCGCGCAAACTGGAATGCGAGCCGGTCGCGGCGCTCCTGCAAGGCAACGCGAACAGCGCGCGTCTTGCTCTCGCCGGTCATCGCCGCGACCTCCGCAGCCAGATGCTCCGCCTCAGGATCCTTGATGTTGAGCGCCATGGTAGAAGAATACCACCATGGTTGAAGTACCAGGCACGCGGCGTGACCTTGCGCGTGACGCGCTGGGAGCGTCGTCGATGGTCTTCGCGCCGCAGTTGGGCTCGTCCGCCGTATGGCGCCGGAAGGGACGATCACTAGCCATGCGGGTTTGTGTCCGGTGTCGGTCCCTATGGTGCACAATCCGGGCGCGGTGAAGATCCTCGTCATCGGCGCCGGGCAGGTGGGAACCACGATCATCGAGGCGCTCTACACCGAGCACTCGATCACGGTCGTCGACACCGACCCCGCTCGCCTGTCGGCGGTCGCATACCGCTACGACGTCCTCACGCTCGAGGGAGACGGCGCGAGCCGCCGCGTGTTGCAGGAGGCGGGGATCGCGGAAACGGACCTGATGATCGCGTGCACCCAGCGCGACGAGGTCAACGTCGTCGCCGGCATCCTGGCGGAGCGTCTGGCGCCGAGCGCGCGCACCATCGTCCGGACGCAGAACGTCGAGTACCTCGAGATCTGGCTCGAGCGCCAGCTCGAGGTCGACCTCGTCGTCTGCTCCGAGCTCGAGACCGCGAACGCGATCGCCCGGATCGTCGGGCTGCCGGCGGCGCGTCAGACCGACGTCTTCGCGGACGGGCAGGTGCTGATGGTCGAGTTCGACGTTCCAGCTACCGCCGAGCCCGACTCGACGGTCGGCAGGAAGCTCAAGGAAGCCCTGATACCGGCCGACTCGAAGGTAGCCTCGATCATCCGTGGGGACAGGATGATCGTCCCCCGAGGCGAGGAGGCGGTCGAGCCGGGGGACCGAGTCGTGATCATCGGCTCCCCGGATGCCGCCCGCGAGTGGAGCGGGATCCTGACGCACGGGCGCAAGCGCGTGGACGACATCGTGCTGTTCGGAGCCGGCGATACGGGCGTCGCGATCGCGCGCGTGCTCCTGGACGAGGGAGCACGCGTCAGGATCGTCGAGTCGGACAGGGAGCGAGCGCGTTGGGTGGCCGACGAGCTGCCTGGAGCGCGCGTGTTCGAGTCGACCGGGATCGACGCCGACTTCCTCGAGCGCGAGCGCATCGGAACCGCCAAGGCCGCGATCTTCGCGCTGCCGAGCGACGAGCTGAACCTCTACGCCGCGACCCTCGCGAAGCTCCACGGCGTTCCGTTCACCGTGGCCGTCGTTCTCGATCCGGTCTCGGTTCCGGTGCTCGAGAGCCCCGGCGTCGACGTCGTCGTCAACCCTCGCACCGTCACCGCGGAGGAGATCGTCCGCTTCGCTCACGACCCCAGGATTCGGCAGATGGCCATGCTGGAGGGCGACCGCTACGAGATCCTCGACATCATGGTGCGGCAGGAGTCGGAGCTCGTCGGCAAGCCGTTCCGGGAGCTTCCGATGACAGGATCGCTCATCGGAGCGATCGTCCGCGGCAACCGAGCCATCTTCCCCCACGGCGGGGACATGCTGCAGCCCGGCGACCGGGCGATCATCTTCGCTGAAGCGTCCCGCGTCCACCAGGTCGAGCGCGCCCTGTGAAGTTCGCCGTGGGGGGGCGGCTACGGGTCGGGGCCCCCGGCGTCGACGTTGCCGCGGCGCTCGATCTCGTCGGCGCGGTCCTCGCGATCCTCGGCCTCGCCTACCTCGTCCCGACGGGCGTCGCGCTCGGCTACGGGGAGCCGTTCTGGCCGTTTCTGGCCTCGGGGGCGATCGCCTCGGCAGCCGGGCTTGCGCTCGCGCGCCTCACGCACGGGCGTCAGCGCGCGGGCGTCCGCGAGGGGTTCCTCGTCATCGCGCTCGTGTGGCTGCTTGTCCCTGCGTTCGCCGCCTTGCCGTACCTGCTCGCCGGCGAGGCCCAGCTCTCGAACCCGATCGACGCGTACTTCGAGGCCGTCTCCGGCTTCACGGCCACGGGCGCGACGGTGCTGACGGACATCGAGGCGCTCGACCAGTCGCTCCTGTTCTGGCGCCAGTTCACCCAGTGGCTCGGCGGCATGGGGATCGTCGTCCTGGCGATCGCCGTACTCCCGCGGCTGCGAATCGGCGGTCGCCAGCTCCTCCAGTCCGAACTCGCCGGTCCCACTGAGACCGAGCGGCTGACTGCGTCCATCCGCGACACGGCGCGGCGGCTCTGGTTCCTCTACCTGGGCTTGACCGCGGCCATGGCCCTCGCCCTCATGGCGATCGGCTGGACATCGAGTCGTGGCATGGACCCGTTCCAGGCGATCGCCCACGCGTTCTCGGGGATCGCCATCGGCGGGTTCTCGACCGAGAACGAGTCGCTCGCGGCGTTCGACGCCGCGACCCAGTGGACCGTGCTCGTGTTCATCGCCGTCGCGGGCGTCAACTTCCTGCGCCTGTACCGGGTGCTCGTGCAGCGGCAGCCGAGGTCGGTCGCGCGCGACGAGGAGCTCAGGCTCTACTTCGTCTTCATCGTTCTCGGCTCCGCGCTCCTCCTCGTCGAGCTCCTCGCGAGCGGCATCGCCTCCGGCGAAGGAGCGGTTCGAGGCGCCGTCTTCCAGGCGGTGTCGATCATGACGACGACGGGGTTCGCGACCGAGAACTACGTCGAGTGGGGCGCGCTCGCGGAGCTGACGCTCCTGCTGCTCATGTTCGTGGGGGCCTCCGCGGGCTCGACGGGCGGCTCCGTCAAGGTCGTGCGGCATCTGCTCATCGGGCGGATCGTCCGCCGCGAGCTCGATCAGACGGTGCACCGGGAGGTCGTCCAGCCCGTTCGCCTCAGCGGCGCGAGCGTCGACGAGCGGGCGCTGCGCTCGGTCGTCACCTTCGTGCTCCTCTACGTGGGCCTCTTCGCCGTCGCCTCGATCGCGCTCGCGATCGAGGCTCGCGCCCACACAGGCTTCGGGATCACGTCCTTCGAGGCCATCGGCGCCGCCGCGGCCTGCCTCGGCAACGTCGGCCCCGCGTTCGGCTTCGCCGGTCCGTTCGGGTCGTATGAGGGGTTCAGCGACCTGTCGACGGGCATCCTCACCGGCCTGATGTGGCTCGGCCGCCTCGAGATCATCCCCGTCGTCGTCCTGCTGACGCGCTCCTACTGGCGGCCCTAGTGAGCACATCGGCCGCCCACCCGCGGCACGCCTTCCCGACGATCGGCGTCGACGTCTCGGGCTCGCTCAACCTCGTCGGGCGGCTGATCAAGTACCTCAGCCTCGCGTTCCTCTTCCCGACCGTGGTCGCGGCCGGCTACGGGGACGGCTGGTGGCCGTTCCTCGCCTCGGGTGCGATCACGGTCGTGTTCGGGCTCGCCCTTCAAGGCGTGACCCGTGGGGGCGAGAAGATCGGCCCGCGCGAGGGCTTTCTCGTCGTCGCGCTCACCTGGGCCCTGGGCGGGGTGGCGATGGCGCTCCCGTACCTCTTCGGGGAGCCTCAGCTGCGAAGCCCGATCGACGCCTTCTTCGAGGCGATGTCGGGAATCACGACAACGGGGTCGAGCGTGATCACGAACCTGCCGGCGCTCGACCACTCGATGACCCTGTGGCGGCAGTTCACGCAGTGGCTAGGCGGGATGGGGATCGTCGTACTGGCGCTCGCCGTGCTGCCGCGACTCCGCATCGGTGGGCGGCAACTGTTCGAGTCGGAGCTTCCCGGGCCGGAGTACGAGCCGCTCGCGACCTCGATCCGCGACACGGCCAGGCGCCTCTGGGCCGTCTACGTGGGCCTCACCGCCGTGCTCGTCCTGATCCTCTCGATACTGGGCTGGACGGGCATCGACGACGCCATGACGCCGTTCCAGGCGGCGGCGCATGCGTTCACCACCATGCCCACCGGCGGCTTCTCGCCGAAGCCGGAGTCGATCGCCGCGTTCGCCGCTGCGAGCCAGTGGGTGATCACCGTCTTCATCCTCATCGCGGGCGCGAACTTCGCGCTCCACTACCGCATGCTGCGCAAGCGGGTGAACCCCATCCGCGACGAAGAGCTCCGTCTCTACCTCGGCGTCCTCGCCGTCGCTGCGGTCATCCTCTTCGTCGAGCTCCTCCGCGCCGACATCTTCTCGGCCGGGGAGGAGGCGGTGCGCGTGTCCGTGTTCCAGGCCGCCTCGATCATGACGACGACCGGGTACGCGAACGCCGACTTCGCACGGTGGACGGCCCTCACGAGCCTGACGCTCCTCGCGCTGATGCTCATCGGCGGCAGCGCGGGCTCCACCAGCGGCTCGATCAAGGTCGTCCGCCACCTCATGATCGCGCGGCTCCTTCGTCGTGAGCTCGACCAGACGGTGCACCCGGAGGCGGTCGTCCACGTCCGGCTGAACCGTCGCGTCGTCGACGAGCGCACCCTTCGCGCGGTGCTCGCGTTCGGACTCCTCTACGTCGGGCTCTTCGCCGCCGGCGCGCTCGTCCTGACGATCGAGTCGGCCCGCGCGGGGCTCGACGTGACGACGCTCGAGGCGATCGGGGCAGCGGCCACCACGATCGGGAACGTCGGCCCGGCCTTCGGGTTCGCCGGCCCCTTCGGCTCGTTCGAGCCGTTCAGCCCGTTCGCGAAGGCGGTGATGATCCTGCTCATGTGGGCCGGGCGCCTTGAGATCATCCCGGTCGTCGTGCTGCTGACCCGGCGCTACTGGCGTGGCTAGGCTTCCGCTGCCGCGGAACCCGGCGCAGCTCGTCGTGGTCGCCTTCGCCGCTGCCATCCTCGTCGGCGCGGGCCTGCTCATGCTCCCGGCCGCCACCGCGGGTCCGGGAGGCACCGACTTCCTCACGGCGGCCTTCACGTCCACGTCGGCGATCTGCGTGACCGGGCTCATCGTCGTCGACACGCCCGTGTACTGGAGCCAGTTCGGCGAGGTCGTGATCATGGCCCTCATCCAGATCGGCGGCTTCGGGATCATGACGCTCGCGTCGCTGCTCGCGATCGTCCTGATGCGGAGGCTCGGGCTTCGCGGCCGCCTTCTGGCACAGGTGGAGACGGGAGCGCTCGGGCTCGGCGACGTTCGGCGAGTGGTGCGAGGGGTGTTCGCGTTCTCGCTGCTGTTCGAGGCGATCGCCGTGCTCGTTCTCAGCCTCCGTTTCGCGATCGAGTACGACTACTCGGCCGGCAAGGCCGTCTACCACGGCATCTTCCACGCCGTGTCGGCATTCAACAACGCCGGCTTCTCCCTGTACTCCGACAGCCTCGTCGGATTCGTCACGGACGGATGGATCATCCTGACGATCGCGCTGGCGTTCATGTTCGGCGGCATCGGGTTCCCGGTGTGGATCGAGCTCCGCCGGGAGCTACGCCGCCCCCGCCTGTGGTCCCTCCACGCGAAGCTCACGCTGAGCGTGACGGCGGTGCTCGTGGCAGTCGGCTTCGCCTTCGTGCTCGGGTTCGAGTGGGGGAACGCCAGTACCCTGGGGCAGCTCGACGCCCCCGGCAAGCTGCTGGCGGGCTTCTTCCAGGGCGTCACGCCTCGGACGGCCGGCTTCAACTCGCTCGACTACGGTCAGATGGAGGAACCGACCCTGCTCGTCACGGACTTGCTGATGTTCGTAGGCGGGGGGAGCGCGTCGACGGCAGGCGGGATCAAGGTCGCTACGCTCGCGGTCCTCGCGCTGATGGTCTGGGTCGAGATTCGCGGCGAGCCCGAGCTCAACGCCTTCGGCCGGCGCATCCCGGCGACCGGCCAGCGCCAGGCGCTCGCGATCACGCTCATCGGCCTGGGCGCGCTCGCGCTCTGCACGCTCGTCCTCGTGGCGGTGAGCCCGTTCGATCTCAACCAGAGCGTGTTCGAGGCCGCCTCGGCGTTCGGTACAGTCGGGCTCTCGACCGGAATAACCGGCAACCTGCCGGAAGCCGGCAAGATCGCTCTCATCGTGCTCATGTTCCTCGGACGCACCGGTCCGCTCACGCTCGGAACCGCCCTTGCGCTGCGACAGCGGGAACGGCGGGTCCGCTACGCGGAGGCACGGCCCCTCATTGGCTAGGCAGGATCAGTTCCTCGTCTGCGGGCTCGGGCGTTTCGGCGGCGCGCTCGCCCGCGAGCTCGTGGCGCTCGGGCACGAGGTGCTCGGTGTCGACGCGAACGCGAAGGCGGTTCAGGACAACGCGACTGAGCTCACCCACGTCGTCGAGGCGGACACGACGGACGAGGCGGCGATGCGCGAGCTCGGCGCCCCGGACTTCCGGACGGCGATCGTCGCGATCGGCACCGATATCGAGGCGAGCATCCTGACTACGTCGGTCCTCGTCGACCTCCGCATCCCGAGGATCGTCGCCAAGGCGATCACTCGAGCGCACGGGACGATCCTCGAGCGGGTCGGCGCGCACCGGGTGGTGTTCCCGGAGCGTGACATGGGGATTCGCGTCGTGCACACCGTCACC
>CAZCIJ010000138.1:0-8413 GCA_964498265.1 uncultured Gaiellales bacterium
GCCCGCTGAAGGCACCCTCCTGCTGGCGCTGCTCGATCCGCTCGTCGTGCTCGACGAGGACGGCCTGCCGCAGGGAGAGCTCGCGAGAGGCTGGGACGTCGGCGAGGACGGCCGCGTGGTCACCTTCCACCTGCGCCCCGACGGAGTCTGGACGAACGGCGATCCGGTCACCGCCGCGGACTACGAGTACGCGTGGAAGCGAGCCGCGGCGCCGAGGTTCGCCGAGCGCAACGCGCGCCTGCTCGACGACATCGTCGGCGCCGCCGCGTACACCGGCTGCAATGCCGAGGAGCAGGACTGTCCGGCTCTGCGGGAGCGCATCGCCGTCGAGGCGCTCGACGACGTCACCCTTCAGGTGACGCTGAAGCGCCCGGCGCCCTGGTTCGTGCAGCGCGTCGCCCACTGGGCATTCCTCCCCGTGCACGAGCCGACGATCCAAGCCCACAAGCGCCGCTGGACGCAACCGGAGAACATCGTCTCGAACGGCCCGTTCGAGCTCGCCGCCTGGACCAGGCGCTCGGCCATCGTGCTCGAGCGCTCGGACTCGTGGCGCGACGCCGGGACGGTCGACCTCGCCCGCGTGGAGGCATCGATGCTGAGCACGGGATCCCAAGCCCTCCTCGAGCTCCAGGAAGGCCAGCTCGACGCGTGCCTTCCGGGCCAGTGTCTCCCGGCGGACGATCGCGTGGCTCTCGCCGCTGCGCCCGAGCTCGCGGTCTTCCCGGCGCCGGTGACCACGTACCTCGGAATCAACGCCGCGCGCGTCACGGACGTGCGGCAGCGCCGGGCCATCGCGATCGGCGTCGACCGCCGCGCACTCGCCGTCGCCTCCGCGCCCGCCATCGTGGAGCCGGCGACGCAGCTCATCCCGGCAGGCGTACCGGCGGCGACTCCGCCCGGCGGGGATTTCCTCGACGTTCGGGCGAGGCGCGCCGGCGCCCGCCGGCTGCTCAAGCGGGCGAAGGACCCCCGCCAGCAGCTCCTCCTCGCGTACGCGAGCGACGACGAGCCCCTCGCAGAGCGGCTCCAGATCCAGCTCCGGAAGCTCGGGCTCGAGGTCGCGCTCGAGGAGCGAAGGCCCGGAAACCTGACGGGAGCCGACCTCTTCATCGCGCGTGCGGAGGCGCAGGACGGGGAGGCTCTCGAGGTGCTCGGGCGCTGGACGTGCGCCGGCGACGCCGCGGCCGGCTTCTGCGATCCCGCGTTCGATCGCCTCGTACGGCAAGCAGAGGGCACCGGCGACGCCGAGAGACGCCTGGAGCTCGAAGGCGAGGCCGAGGCCCTTCTCGTCGGCCGCGAAGGCGCGTTTCCCGCCGTCCCGCTGACCTGGGGAACGCAGCAGGCGCTCCGCGGCCCGGAGGTCGAGGGGTTCGAGGCGAACCTCCTCGGAGTCGTCGACCTCTCGGCGGTGTCGCTTCCCACCCAGTAGCCGCGCCTCCTCGACGCCTACGATTACGTGTCGTGAAGGCGACCCGGCCGGAGATCGATCCCTCGTGAGCGTCGTCGCGCTGCCCTCGCTCGCCCTCGACGAGGCGCGACGCGTTGCCGCCGGCGTCGGGGCCAAGCTCGAGCTGCTGCTCGCCGACCTCGAGACCTGGGTGGGCGTGGACACCCCTGGAGGCGCCGTAGAGCCGCTCGACCGGCTCGCGGCGATGATGGCGCACACGCTCGAGGGATACGGCCTGCACCCGGAGCTCGTGCCGGTGCCCGACAAGGGCCTCTACCTCCACGCGTCTCTCGAGGGTGAGGGGCGCGCCCGAGTGGCCCTCCTCTGTCACCACGACACCGTCTTCCCGCTCGGCACCGCGACCAAGCGGCCGTTCAGCGCCGGGAGCGAGCGCTGTCACGGCCCAGGCGTCGCCGACATGAAGGGAGGCATCGCCGTCGCCGCGCATGCGGCGCGGCTGCTGGCCGAGGGCCGGCGACCGTTCTCGAGGCTCGAGCTCGTGTCGGCCTCAGACGAGGAGACACGGCCGACGGCGCCGCCGGTGCTCGATCGCCTGAGCGGGTTCGACGCGGTGCTCTGCATGGAGTGCGGGCGAGCCGACGGCTCGGTCGTCTCCGCGCGCAAGGGCGGTCGCTGGTTTCGACTGCATGCGCGCGGCCGTCCGGCCCACGCGGGCGTCGACCCCGAGAGCGGCCGCAACGCCGTGGTGCCGCTCTGCCACGAGGCGGTCCGGCTGTCCGAGCTGCACGGAGCTCGCGAGGGGCTCACGTTCGTCGTGACCGAGCTCATCTCGGCGGCCGGCATCAACACCGTTCCGGGCGAAGCCTTCCTCACCGGAGACCTGCGCGCCCGGACGGCCGCCGACCTCGACTGGGCGATGGAGCAGGTCCGGAGCTGCGGCAGCCACCCGGGAATCGAGCTTCGGGAGGAGGATCTCGGCGGACCGCCCCCTCTCGAGCGCACGCCGGCGATCGCGGCGCTCGCGACGGCGGCCGTGGAGCTCGGCCGCGAGCTCGGCCACGTGTTCGGCGAGGCGTCGACCGGAGGGGTCTCCGACGGGTCCTGGACGGCGTGGTCGGGCGTGCCGACGCTCGACGGGCTCGGCCCCGTCGGGGGCGACGACCACACCCCCGACGAGTACGTCGAGACGCCGACGTTCGCGACGCGCGCCGGCGTCGTGGCAGGCCTCGTCGCCGCGATCGACGCCGGGCTCCTCGAGCGCTGACCCCTCCGCGCAGCAGCCCTGCGCCCGGCGACGGCGCCAGAGCGGAGCCGCCGGGGAAGCCGCCGAGGGGATTCGGGACGCGCTCGCCGGCGCACGGGCCATCGCTGTCCGGAATGGACAGTACGGTGGCGTCCCGATGCGCCTGATCGTCGCCCGCTGCGAGGTGCGCTACACGGGCCGGCTGAACGCGGTCCTTCCCGAGTCGACCCGGCTCCTCATCTTCAAGGCCGACGGCTCGGTCCTCGTGCACGCGGACGCGGGCGGCTACAAGCCGCTGAACTGGATGACCCCGCCCACGGTGGTTGAGGAGGACGGCGAGCCGCCGGAGCGGATCCTCGTTCGCAAGCGGGCGGGCAGGACGGAGGATCGCCTCGAGATCCGGTTGCTCCATGTGCTCAGCGACGTCTCTCACGAGATGGGAGAGGCGGCCGCGCTCGAGAAAGACGGCGTCGAGCGGGAGCTCCAGGCGGAGCTCGCGGCCAGCCCGCACGCCCTCGAGGAAGGGCTTCGCCTCGCTCGCCGGGAATGGCCGACCGACATCGGCCCGATCGATCTCATGTGCCGGGACCGGAGGGGCGGGTGGGTTGCCGTCGAAGTGAAGCGCATCGCGACGATCGAGGCCGTCGAGCAGCTCTGTCGCTACCTCGAGATCGTCCGTCGCGATCCGGCGCTCGAGGAGTGCCGGGGGATCCTCGCGGGCCAGACCGTGCGCCCGCAGGCCCTTGCGCTCGCCGGCGGACGCGGTCTCCGCTGCGTCGAGGTGGATCTCGAGACGCTGCGCGGAGAGCGCGAGCCGGAGCTCACGCTGTTCGCAACTGCCCCCCGGTAGCCGGTCCTCGCCGTGGGCGGCGTCGCATCCGCGGCCCGAGTCGAGGAGGGTCACGCGGCGCGCCGGACGAGCGCCACGGCAAGGGCGGCGAGCCCCTCGCCGCGTCCCGTGAAGCCGAGCCCGTCCGTGGTCGTCGCCCGCACGGTCACGAGCGCCGCGTCGACCTCCATCGCGGACGCGAGACGCGACCTCATCTCGTCGCGCACGGGAGCAAGACGCGGTCGCTCGCCGACGAGCACGCAGTCCGCGTTCACGAGCTCGAAGCCGGCCCCGCGAACCGTCTCGCAGGCGCGCCGGAGCAGCTCGAGGGAGGACACGCCCTCCCACCGCCCGTCCTCGGACGGGAAGAGCGCGCCGATGTCTCCGAGACCCGCCGCGCCAAGCAGGGCGTCGATGAGCGCGTGGGCGACCACGTCCCCGTCGGAATGGCCCACGAGCCCGGCCGGCTCCCCGGCGAGCTCGACGCCGCCCAGCACCAGCGGCACCCCCTCCGCCAGCGCGTGCGCGTCGATGCCGATCCCGACCCTGAGCTCGCTCACGGGAGCGGCTCCTGCCGGCGCCGCCGCCGCTCGAAGACGGACACGGTGTCGTAGCCCGCCCGGCGGGCGAGGGCGAGCGAGGACTCGAAGCCCTCGCCGACGAGGTGCGCCTCGTGCGCGTCGGACGCGGTCGTGACCGGCACCCCCCGCTCGCGCAACAGACGCAGGAACTCCTCGTCGGGGTAGATCTCGCAAACCGGCTTGCGCAGTCCCGCCGTCGAGATCTCGATCGCGATGCCGGCTCCCGCGATGGCGGCGGCCGCGCGCCCGTGGAGCTCGCGGAGGAGCGCAGGCGCGGGACGCCGGCCGAAGATCTTCGGAAGGTCCGGATGTGCGAGAACGTCGACGGCGCCGCTTCGGGCGAGCTCGGCGAGGGAGCTGACGTAACGCCGCCATACCTCGTCGACCGGAAGACGCTCCCAGAGCCCCGGCTCCTGGTCCACGGGCTGTGCGTCGATCCAGTGCACCGAGCCGAGCAGCACGTCCCACGGATACGGAGCCAGCAGCTCGGCGAGCCGGCCCTGATTCGCGCCGACGTAGTCGACCTCCAGCCCGAGCTTGACGGGATAGCCTCGCCGCTTCGCGTCCGCGATGACGTCGCAGTAGGCATCGAGGTCGTGGCGGCAGCGCTCAACCTGGTAGGGCAGAGACCAGAGCTCCCGTGTCTGGACGAAGTAGTAGACGTGCTCCGTGAAGGCGATCTCGTCGACCCCGCGCTCCGCCGCCCGCTCGACGTAGCGCTCCACCGCCGCGGCCGTATGCGCGAGCGGCTCCGAGCCGCCCGCCCTCGGACCCCGCAGATGCATGTGGTAGTCGACGATCACGGGCGCAGGAGCCGCTCGACGGTCTCGAGGTCCGCCCTCGTCGTTACCTTGACCAGGCCCGGGTCTCCGGCGACCATGCGTACGCGTCCCCCGGCACGCTCGACGTATCGGGCGCAATCGGTCTCGTCCCCCTTCCACGCGGCAAGCGCCCGGCGAAGGGTCGAGGCGACGAACGCCTGAGGCGTCTGGACCGTGTAGAGGTCCGTGCGGTCGACGGTCTCCGTCACCGCTCCTCCCGGAGCGCGCTTCAAGGTGTCCGCGACCGGCAGGCCGGGCACGGCTCCGTCCCAGCCCTCGCCGAGCGGCGCGAGCACGCGGCCGACGACGTCGCAGGCTAGGAGCGGGCGAGCGGCGTCGTGGACGACGATCGCGTCGGCGTCGTCGGGGACCTCGCCGACGCCGGCGCGAACCGACTCCGCCCTGCTCCTCCTGCCGCCGGTCACGACGGCCACGACCTTCCCGGCGCCGAGCTCCTCGGCGAGGAGGATCGCCGGCTCCTCCCAGTCCGGAGGGGCCACGACGACGATGGCGTCGACCTGCTCGTCGGCGTCGAGGCGCTCGAGGCTCTCGGCGAGGAGGGGCCTGCCTGCGAGCGCCGCGAACGCCTTCGGACGACCGCCTCCGAAGCGCTCGCCCTGCGCGGCGGCGACGAGGACGGCCCAGACGCCGCTCACGCTCGGCTGAGAACGACCCGCCCCACGTCAGCCCGGCGCGCGGGCGGCGGGCTGCTGCGACGCGCCGCGATCGCCCTCTCTACGCAACCGCCGTCTCGTCGGCGACGCGTGAGAGCACCGAGTCGAGCCACCCGGCCGTCTCGTCCTCGTCCATCTCCTTCGCGTACATGAGCTCGCTCGCGAGGATCTTCTTCGCCTTGACGAACATCTGCTTCTCGCCGGTCGAGAGGCCCTTCTCCTGCTCGCGCAGCGAGAGGTTGCGAACGACCTCGGCGAGCTCGAAGACGTCGCCCGTCTTCATCTTGTCGCGGTTGTACTTGAAGCGCCTGTTCCAGTTCTTGGGCATGCTCGTACCGTTGCCGTGCAGCACCTCGAGCACCCGCTCCACCATCTTCTCGTCGATGACCTTCCGAAGCCCCACGCGCTCAGCGTTCTCCGTCGGGACGTTGACGATCATGTCGTTGTGGAGGATCTGGATCGTCAGGTACTCCCGTTCCTCACCCAGTATCGTCCTCAACTCCCGCATGATCACGGTTCCTGCTCCGTGATGGGGGTACACGACCTTGTCGCCGATGTCGAACACCCTTGCCCTCCCTTAAGCCGAAAAAAAACCGCCGATGTTCCTCGCGGAACAACAAATGTTACCTTGAAGAGCCCAAAAGGTGCAACTTTCCAGGCATTTCGTGCCTCTCGCAAGGCCCGAAATGCCTACAATTGCAGGTATCTATCGACGAGGTTGTGCTCCTGGAGCCGCCGGAGTCCCTCGCGGATCTCGCGCGCCCTCACGGCGCCGACGCCGTCCACGGCCTCGAGCTCGCGATGGCTCGCGCGGATGATCGCGTCGAGCGACCCGAAGTCGCGGACGACGTGGCGCACCACCGTGTCGGGCAGTCTCGGGACCTGCGCGAGCACCCGGTACCCCCGAGGCTGCACCGTGACGTCGAGCGGGTTCGCGTCCCGCGGATAGCCGAGCAGCGCCGTGAGCTCCTCGAGGTCCAGCAGGCGCTGGAAGGGCAGCGCCGCGAGCTCCTCGAGAATCGACGCGTTCTGTGCCGGCTCGGCCTCGTAGTCGAAGACGACGGCGGCCTTCTCGCGGGGCACCTGCTCCATGAGCTCGTCGAGCTGCATGCGGATGAGCCGCCCCTCCTCTCCGAGCTCGATGCAGTTGCGCTCGATCTCGTCGGCCATCCTCGTCGTCATCTCCGCCCGCTGCAGCACGACGAGCACGTCGTCGAGCGTGACCGCGCCCTGGAACTCGAGCGCCGTGAGCCGCGTCATACCCTGCTCGAGCCGCTGGCGATACGTCTCGAGCGTGCCGAGAGCCTGGTTCGTGCGCGCGAGGACGTCGGAGATCTGCCCCAGCTGGTAGCGCAGCTCGTCGACGAACACCGTGACCGTCTCGCGCTGCTGCGAGATCGCGACGACCAGCGCATCGGTCTGCTTCGCCACGCGCTCGGCGGTTCGATGCCTCGTCCCCGTCTCCGACGACTCGATGTTCGGGTCGGGCATCAGCTGGACGTTCGCGTACACGAGCCGCGAGATCGCCGCGTTCACGATGATGGCGCCGTCCATCTTCGCGAGCTCGTAGAGATGCTGCGCCGTGAAGGGAAGGTCGAGCCGCACCCCGCCCGAGAAGAGGAAGGCGAGACTCGACGGCTCTCCGATGACGACGAGGGCGCCGAGCCGCGCCCTGATGATGTCATCGATCCCCGCGCGCAGCGCGGTGCCCGGCGCCACTTGCCTGAGCGCCTGGAGTAGCAGCTTCTCCTTCCGCGGGTCCGTTCGCATCGAGCGCATGGGCGACGGCCTGCCGCAGCGTGCCGGCCGTCGCGATGCGAATCTTGCCATGAGTCGGCGTACCGTCCGGCGCGAGGGCCTCGGCGAGCCCGAGCTTGACGCATTCGGCGATCCGCCGATCGCCCTGTCCCGCGGGTCGCAGGCGTCCGGTCAGACCGATCTCGCCGAAGCATCCGAGCCCCGGACGGACGCGAGCCCGGCGCGCGGCGGACGCGACCGCGAGCGCGATCCCGAGGTCGGCGCCGGGCTCGTCGATGCGCACGCCGCCGGCGACGTTGACGAACACGTCGGCCTGACCGAGAGGGATGCCCGCGTGGCGTCCGAGCACGGCGACGACCATCGCCAGGCGTTTCGGGTCGACTCCCGTCCCCACCCGCCTCGGCATGGCGAGATCGGTTGGAGCGACGAGCGCCTGGATCTCGAGCAGCAGAGGCCTCGTCCCTTCGAGCGCGCACGTGACGACCGATCCCGGCTGATCCGTGTCGCCCCGTCCGAACAGCTCCGAGGGATCGGGGACCCCGACGAGCCCGGCGGAGGTCATCTCGAAGACGCCCAGCTCGTTCGTCGAGCCGAAGCGGTTCTTCGCCGCCCGGAGAACGCGGTGCGCACGGTAGCGGTCTCCCTCGAACTGGAGAACGCAGTCGACCAGGTGCTCGAGCACGCGCGGACCCGCGACGGCGCCGTCCTTGGTCACGTGACCGACGACGAAGACGGCGATGCCCGCCTCCTTCGCCAGCCGCAGGAGACGGCCCGTCGCCTCGCGCACCTGCGCGACCGAGCCCGGCGCCGAGCCGAGGTCCGGCGCGTACAGCGTCTGCACCGAGTCGATGACGCACACCTCCGGGCGCTCGTGCTCGAGCGCGGCGCAGACGAGCTCGAGGTTCGTCTCGGCGAGGATCAGCACGTCGCCCGCTCCGCCGAGTCGCTCCGCCCTGAGCTTCACCTGCGCAGCCGACTCCTCGCCGGTGACGAGCGCCGCCTTCCTCCTCCTGCTGATGGCCCGCAGGGCCATCAGCAGGAGCGTGGACTTGCCGATTCCAGGATCCCCGCTCACGAGCACGAGCGAGGCAGGCACGAT
>CAZCIJ010000139.1:0-8396 GCA_964498265.1 uncultured Gaiellales bacterium
CGCACCTGGGCACCGCCCACCGCATCAAGCTCCCCCTCCATCGCCTCGACGCCGTGCTCGGGGGGAGCCTCGAGGACTTCACCGATGCGCTCGCCGCCGAGGAGCGGCGCCGCGCGCTCGAGGCGAGCGCGCTCTCGGTGTGACGGTCCGGGAGGCGTTGCGGGAGGCGGCCGCAGACCTGAAGAAGGCCGGCTGCTCCACCCCGCACGTCGACGCCGAGCTCATGCTCGCAGCGGCCCTCGGGGTCTCGCGCACGGATCTGTTCGCCGAGCCGGAGCGAGGCCTCACCGGGGACGAGGAGCTGCGCTTCCGCGGCTTCCGGGCTCGCCGCGCGGCGCGCGAGCCGGCCGCGTACATCCTCGGCGAGTGGGGTTTCCGCGACCTGATGCTGACCGTCGACCCGCGCGTCCTCGTTCCGCGCCCCGAGACCGAGTGCGTGGTCCAGCGCTGCCTCGCGCATCTTGCCGGCGTTCCGTCGCCGCTCGTGCTCGACGTCGGGACGGGCTCCGGGGCGATCGCGCTCGCGATCGCGGACGAGCATCGAGGCGCGCGCGTCGTGGCGACCGACATCGCAGCCGAGGCGCTCGCCGTCGCGAACGTCAACCGCACCCGCGCCAGGCTGGACGACCGGGTCGAGCTGGTGCTCGGCCACCTCGTCGCCGGCCTGCGCGGCCCGTTCGACCTCGTGGTCTCGAACCCGCCGTACGTCCCTGTCGAGGAGTACGAGACCCTCGAGCCCGAGGTGCGGCTGCACGAGCCCTACGAGGCGCTCGTCGGCACGGGCCAGACCGATGCGATCGCACGGCGCGCGTGCGAGATCCTCCGGCCCGGAGGCTGGCTCGTGCTGGAGTGCCACCATGCTCGCGCGGCCGACGTCGCGGCGGAGCTGCGCTCGCTGGGCTACGAGGACGTCGGCGTGGGGAAGGACCTCGCCGGGCGCGACCGCGTGGTCGACGGCCGCAGGGCGTGACTCGCCCGGCGAAGCTGTGGTTCATCGCCCGGAGTCGACACGCGCCGGCTGCCCCGGCGCTGAGCCTTCGCGGCCGGCTTCGCCGTCCGCTGCGCGGCGAAGTTCCCGGTTCACCTTGCTCTATCGTTCACGGTCGTGATCGACGAGGCCGTGGCGGCGATCCGGGCCGGCAACCCCGTGATCATCCCGACGGACACGGTGTACGGGCTCGTCGCCGACGCCTACCGCGATGGCCCGTCGCGGCTGCTCTACGCGCTCAAAGGCCGGCCCGAGACGATGCCCTGCGCGCTCCTCGCGGCCGACCTCGACATGATCCTCGACGCCGTGCCCGAGCTGCTCGGCCGGTCGGCGGTCGCGGCGCGCGCCGTCCTGCCGGGGCCGTACACCCTGGTGCTCCCGAACCCGGCGCGGCGGTTCCGGTGGCTCACCGGCGCGGACCCGGCCGCGATCGGCGTCCGCGTCGCCGAGCTGCCCGAAGCGTCGCGCGGCCTCGTCGAGCGCATCGGAGTCGTCGCCTCGACGAGCGCGAACGTTCATGGAGGGCCCGATCCCTGCGCGCTCGAGGACGTTCCAGAGGAGCTGCGGGCACGCGTCGCGGTCGCCATCGACGGCGGGGAGCTGCCCGGCAGGCCGTCGACCGTGATCGATCTCACCGGAGCCGAGCCGCGGGTCGTGAGAGACGGAGCGGGCGCAGCGGGCGCGGCGCTCGAGCGCCTGCGGGCCCCCGGTACGTGACCGCCCGGACGACTACCATCTCCGAGGTGGCGACCACTGCGGCGACGTTCGAGACGCTCAAGACCGCCGGTCTCGCCGAGCTCGACCCCGAGATCTCCGAGCTGATCGGCCGCGAGCTCGAGCGGCAGCGCGGCCAGATCGAGCTGATCGCGTCCGAGAACTTCACGTGGCCGAGCGTGCTCGAGGCGGTCGGCTCCGTGCTCACGAACAAGTACGCCGAGGGCTATCCGGGACGCCGCTACTACGGGGGATGCGGGATCGTCGACGAGATCGAGCAGCTCGCCATCGACCGGGCCAGGACGCTCTTCGCCGCCGACCACGCGAACGTCCAGCCGCACGCGGGCGCGCAGACGAACATCGCCGTCTACCTGGCCTGCCTCCAGCCTGGAGACACGGTGCTCGCGATGCGGCTCGACCACGGCGGCCATCTGACGCACGGACACCCCGTCAACGTCTCCGGTCAGCTCTACGACATCGTCCCGTACGGCGTCGAGCGCGAGACCGGCCTCATCGACTTCGAGGAGGTTCGCCGGCTCGCTCGGGAGCACCGGCCGAAGCTGATCGTCTGCGGGGCGTCCGCCTACCCGCGGGTGATCGAGGCCGACCGCTTTCGCGAGATCGCCGACGAGGTGGGCGCGCTCCTGCTCTGCGATATGGCGCACTTCGCCGGCCTCGTCGCCGCGAGCCTGCACCCGAACCCCACGCCGCACTGCGACTTCGTCACCTCGACGACGCACAAGACCCTCGCCGGGCCGCGCGCGGGCTTCGTGCTCTGCAAGGAGGAGCATGCGAAGAGCGTCGACAGGGCCGTCTTCCCGGGTATGCAGGGCGGCCCGCTCGAGCACGTGATCGCGGCCAAGGCCGTGTGCTTCAAGATCGCGGCTTCGGAGGCGTTCCGCGCCTACCAGGCGCAGATCCGAGCGAACGCCGACGCGCTCGCGGAGGCCCTCGCCGGCGGCGGCCTCGAGCTGCTGACCGGAGGAACGGACACCCACCTGCTGCAGATCGACCTGCGGCGCAGCCCATGGACCGGCAAGGACGCCGAGGAGCGACTCCACGAGATCGGGATCACGGCGAACCGCAACGCCGTTCCGTTCGACGAGCGCCCGCCGACGATCGCCTCGGGTGTGCGACTCGGCACCCCGGCGGTCACGATGCGCGGGTTCGACGAGGACGACGTCCGCGAGGTCGGCGACCTGATCGCCCGCGCCCTCTCGGACGGTGCCGACCTGGACGCGCTGCGGTTACGGGTGGAGACGCTCTGCCGCGATCATCCTCTGTACCCGGGCTTCCCTGGATACCCAGCGTGTTCTTCGCAGAGCGAAGAAGACGCTGGACAAGCTCAGGAGTAGCTCCCTTGGCCGAGCTTCTTGCGAAGCAAGAAGGTCGAGTCGTCGTGGTGGACCACCCCCTCGTCCGGCACAAGCTGGGGCTGCTGCGCGACGAGGCCACCACGACGCAGATGTTCCGCCAGCTCATGAGCGAGCTGACGCTCCTCCTCACCTACGAGGCCACGAACGACCTTCCCACGGAGACGGTCGCCGTCCAGACCCCGATCGAGCGCACGACCGTGCAGCGGATCTCGGGGAAGAAGGTGGCTGTATGCCCGATTCTGCGCGCAGGAGTCGGCATGCTCGACCCCGTGCTGTCGCTCATCCCCGGCGCGCGCGTGGGCTTCATCGGCCTCTACCGGGACGAGGAGACCCTCGAGGCCGTCGAGTACTACGTGAAGCTGCCGCCGGACGTCGCCGCGCGCGACGTGATCATTCTCGACCCGATGCTGGCGACCGGCAACTCGACGGCGGCGGCGGTCGAGATCGTCGAGAAGGCCGGAGCGCAGTCCATCCGCCTCATCGCGGTGATCGCGGCGCCCGAAGGCATCGAGCGCATCCACCGCGATCACCCCGGCGTCCGCATCGTCGTTGCGGCCGTCGACCGTCGCCTGAACGAGCGAGGCTTCATCGTCCCCGGCCTCGGAGACGCAGGGGATCGGCTCTATGCGACGAAGTGACACCCCCAGCCTGTAGGGACCGGATGCATCCGGCCCTTACGATTCCAGGCGGACGCTGATGCTCGACACGTTCCTCGACCACAAGGACGTGCTCTGGGGCTTCCTCGCCGCGTTCGGGGTCGCCGTCGTCCTCACCCCTGCGATCGGCGGCGTCGCGCGCTACCTCGGCGTCGTGGACGAGCCCGGGGATCGCCGCAGGATCCACCGCCGCCCCGTTCCGCTCCTCGGCGGCATCTCGCTCTTCCTCGCCATCTTCGTCCCGGCGCTCGCCTTCCTCACGCTGGACGGGCCCTACCGCGGCATCCTCGTCGGCGCGGCGCTCGCGACGCTGCTCGGCCTCGTGGACGACACTCGCGGCCTTCCCTGGTGGGGGAAGCTCGGCGGGCAGTTCGGCGTCGCGGCCGTTCCCGTCTCGTTCGGCGTCGTGCTCGACCGCTTCACGTTCCCGTTCCTCGGGATCCAGGAGCTCCCGGCCTGGCTCGCGATCTCCGTGTCGATCGTGTGGATCGTCGCGATCATGAACATGGTCAACTTCGTCGACGGGATGGACGGCCTCGCCGCAGGCATCTGCGGCATCGCGGGCGCCACGTTCGCCGTCATCGCGCTCTCGCTCGGGAAGCCCGAGGCGGCCGTGCTCTCGGCGATCGTCGCCGGAGCCTGCGGCGGCTTCCTGCGCCACAACTTCTACCCGGCGCGAATCTTCATGGGAGACGCCGGCGCCTTGCTGCTCGGGTTCACGCTCGCGACCGTCGCGATCGAGGGATTGCTCAAGACGGCCGCGACCGTCGCCCTGTTCCTGCCGCTGCTCGTCCTGCTCGTCCCCTTCCTCGACACGTCCTTCGTGGTCGCGAAGCGCCTCAAGCACCGGCTGCCCGTCTACCACGCCGACGACTGGCACTTCCACCACCGCTTCCGCAACATCGGCTTCTCCCAGCCGCGGGCGGTCGCGTACGTCTGGACCTGGTGCGCGATCCTCGCCGGAGCGGCGCTCGCGACGCGCTTCATCCCGTTCCGGGCGCACGGCGAGTGGAATCTCTGGCCGACGCTCGCCGTGTCGGCCATCGGGCTGGTCGCGCTCGCCGCCTCCGTGTACATGGTGCTGCTGCTCGAGATCCTGAAGCTCCGGCGCGTACGCGAATGGATGGCCTGGCGCCGCGACGCGGAAGCGCGCCGGGAGCGGCGCACAGCGTGAGGACTACAAAGTCGGCGGAAAATAGCCGGAATCGTCCTTCTCAGGACGATTCCGGCTGTCACGAACTCACCCCCGTCCTGGTAGGCTACGCCCGGCTTGACGGGATTGGCGACGATGCCGGACCGTACTCAGCTCGACCCGCTCGGCGCGGGCGCGCTGCTCGTCGGCGTACTCGCGGTCTGTCTCGGGGCGGGAGCGCTTCTCGGGCTCGCCGCCGGAAGCCTCGAGATCGGCATCGCCGTGGGCGCCGTCGTCGGGATCCCGCTGAGCATCGCGGCGGTGGTCGTCCGCTACCGGGGCACCGGGTAGCCGCGAGGCCGTGTCGCTCCTGACCCCGCGCCCGCTTCCCGACCGTCGCGTGCCCGCCGTCGCGGCTGGGCTCGTCGTCGCGCTCGCGCTCCCGGTCTTCATCGCTGCCGGCTGGCCGGTCGCCGGCTGGGCGGTCGGCGCTGGGCTTTGGGTCGCAGGCCAGGTGCTCGGGGCGCTGCTCGAGCGGGCGGGCATCGGCGCGCCCACCCTGCGCGGGTCCGGCGTGGCGGCCGTCGGGATGATGAGCCGGGGCATCGTGCTCATGGTCGTCGTGATCGCGGTCGCGGCCTTCGACCCGACCCTCGCCTTGGCCGCCGCGCTCGTCTACGCCGCCGGCTACACCGTCGAGCTCGCGCTCGGCCTCACCGCCTACTTCACCGGAGGGGCGCGCCGATGAGCTCGTTCCTCTACGCGGCGCAGGAGGACTTCGAGCCCCAGGAGGAGTTCGTCCTCGACACCTGGGTCGACCTGGGGATCCTGTCGATCAACAAGGCAGTCGTCTACCTCTGGGTGGGCGCCGCGCTCACCGTCCTGATCGGCATCTGGATCATGCGCTTCGGCCTCTCGCTGCGGCCGAGCCGGCGCCAGACCACCGGCGAGGCCGTCTACGAGCTCGTCCAGGGCCAGATCGCCGAGGGCAACCTGCCGAGCAAGGCCATCGGTCGCTGGTTCCCGTACGTGGCCGCGCTCTTCCTCTTCATCTGGATGCTCAACATGGTCAGCTTCATCCCGTTGCCGATCTCGAACGAGCACTTCGAGCTCTTCGGCGTCGAGATCCCGACGTTCGCGCTCTACGCGGCGACCTCGAACCTGAGCGTGACGCTGGCGCTGGCGCTGCTCACGTTCGTCGCGACGCACGAGGAGGGCATCCGGTACAACGGCGTCCGCAGGTACTTCAAGAGCTGGATCCCGGCCGGCGTTCCGCGGGCGCTGCTGCCGTTCATCTCGGTCCTCGAGGTCATCTCGCAGTTCATGCGGCTCATCTCGCTCTCAGTGCGACTCTTCGCGAACATGCTCGCCGGCCACATGCTCATCCTCGTCATGCTCGGCCTCATCATCATCTTCGAGAGCGCCGCCACGGCGATCATCGCGGTCCCGGTGGCGACCGGGGTCTACATCTTCGAGGTCGCGATCGTCGTCACGATCCAGGCGTTCGTCTTCGCCCTGCTCTCCGCCATCTACATCGGCGGAGCGATCGAGCCGGAGCACTGACACCATGATGCGACCGCACCGGGAGCACTACCTCGTGGGTCATTGCCGTGCTGCGCCCCGCACACCGATCATAGGTTAGGAACGGAGAAGAGGGAGGGTCAATGGGATCTGTCTTCGCAACGCTCCTCGCGCAAGTCCAGGGCGAGGACGTGATCAGCGCGGGCCGGGCGGTCGCCTTCGGCCTCGGCGTCGGCCTCGGAGCCGCCGGGGCCGGCATCGGCATCGGCTACATCTTCGGCTCGATGATCCAGGCCGTCGCCCGTCAGCCCGAGCTCCGGAGCGAGCTCACCGGCATCCAGTGGCTCGGCTTCGCGCTGACGGAAGCGGTCGTGTTCTACGGCCTGCTCGGCGGACTGCTCGCGTACGTCCTCGCCTAGCCGATGCGCGACGCCCTGCTCGCAACGGTCGTCCTCGCGCAGGAGACCGACGGGGACTCCGGAAACGACCTCATCTCGGTCGTCCCGGGCCTCATGATCTGGACGGTGATCACGTTCCTCATCGTCTTCTTCGTCCTGCGGAAGCTGGCCTTCGGGCGGATCCAGGCGCTGATCGACCAGCGCCGCGACCGCATCAGCGAGGCGCTCGACGCCGCCGACGGCGCCCGTGAGGAGGCCCGGCAGCTGCTCGAGGAGCACCGCAAGCTCATCGCGGGCGCGCGCGCCCAGTCGGAGCAGATCCTCGCGGAGGCGCGTCGCGACGCGGACGCCCAGCGCGATCGCGCGCGCGGCGAGGCCTCGGCCGACCTCGAGCGGCGGCTCGCGGAGAACCGCCGAGAGATCGAGGCGGAGAACCGCCGGCTCGTCGAGCAGATCCGTCGCGAGGTCGTGGAGCTCACCCTTCTCGCGGCGGAGAAGGTCACCGGCAAGGTGCTCGACTCGGACGATCAGCGGCGCCTCATCGACGAAGCGGTGGGCGAGATCGACTTCGACCGGCTCGCGTCCAGGAACTGAGCGGTGGCGGTCGCGCAGAGCATCTACGCGAAGGCGCTGTTCGACGCGGCGAAGGAGACAAGTCGTCTTGCGGTCGTTCGCGAGCAGTTCGCGAGCTTCGCCGACGCCGTCCGCGATTCTCCCGAGCTGCGCAACCTCCTGCGCAACCCGCAGATCGACGTCCGCGCCAAGCAGGCGGCGCTCGACGCCGTCTTCGGCGAGGCCGACGAGGTCTTCCGCAACTTCCTGAGGCTCATGGCCGAGAAGCGCCGGCTGGCGCAGGCGGAGGAGATCCAGCGCGAGTTCGAGCGCCTCGTGGCCCGGGAGGAGCGCGTGCTCGAGGTCGAGCTCGTGACGGCCTACGAGCTCACGAGCGACGAGGCGAACGAGATCATCGGCCAGATCGAGAAGGCTTCGGGACGGCGCGTCGAGGCCAGCCGCGCCGTCGATCCCTCCCTCATCGGCGGCATCGTCCTCCAGGCCGGCGCGTTCCGCGCCGACGCGAGCGTCCGCGGTCGCCTCAACACCCTCAGGCAGGAACTCACCACAAGGAGCTGACGAGAGCCATGCGACTCCGCCCGGAAGAGATCACCTCGATCCTGAAGCAGCGCATCGAGGAGTTCGACGTCGAGACCAACCTCGCCGAGGTCGGCACCGTGCTCCAGATCGGGGACGGCATCGCGCGCGTGTACGGCCTCGAGAACGCCTTTGCCATGGAGATGCTCGACTTCGAGCACGGGGTCACCGGTCTCGCTCTGAACCTCGAGGCCGACAACGTCGGTGCCGCCCTCTTCGGAGAGTGGGACAAGATCAGCGAGGGGGAGCCCGTGCGGCGCACCGGCCTCCTCGCCAGCATCCCGGTCGGTGAGGAGCTGATCGGCCGCATCGTCGATCCTCTCGGCCAGCCCCTCGACGGCGGCGGCCCGATCCGGACCGAGGAGCGCCGCCCGCTCGAGTTCAAGGCGCCCGGCGTGGTCGACCGCCAGCCGGTCAAGGAGCCGCTTCAGACCGGTCTGAAGGCGATCGACTCCATGATCC
>CAZCIJ010000140.1:0-8299 GCA_964498265.1 uncultured Gaiellales bacterium
CTCCGGTGTGGCCGAGCCCGCGTCCGCTCATCTTCGCGAACGGAACCCCGCAGGCGGCGACCACCGGCCCGAGGGCGATCGACGTCTTGTCGCCGACGCCGCCCGTCGAATGCTTGTCGACCGCCGGTCGCCCGAGCGGGGAGAGATCGATCGTCTCGCCGCTTCGCACCATCGCGTCGGTCAGGGCGAACGTCTCGGCTGCGGTCAACCCCCGGAAGTACACGGCCATGCAGAAGGCGGCCATCTGCTCGTCGGGCACGTCGCCGCGCGCGTAGGCGAGGACGAGCTCGGCGATCTCGTCGGCGGCGAGCTCCTCGCCGTCGCGCTTGCGCTCGATGAGCTCGGCCGGCCTGATCACGTGGCACCCTCGGCGACGCAGACGGCTGCGGCCTGCGTCGCCTCCAGCGGGCCCTCGCGGCTGCCGACCCTCCCGGCGCCCTCCGGGCTCACCGCTCGAGGAACGGCTGGCCGGCGACGCGCCGCGGCGGCGCCTTCCCTCCCAGCCATGCGTTCGCCGTCGCCCCCACGTCGGCGAACTCGCCCGCGTGGATCCTGCCTGCGGCGTTTCGGCCTGCCACGTAGGCGAGCAGGAGCGCGTACTCGCGGGAATGCTCGGTCGAGGGCGTCGTGGGATCGCATCCGTGGTCCGAGGTGATGACGAGCAGGTCGTCCTCCCGAAGCGCGGCGAGGAGATCGGGGAGGCGCCGGTCGAAGTCCTGCAGGCAGCGGTGGAAGTTCTCCGGGTCGTTGCGATGGCCCCAGAGCATGTCCGTCTCGACGAGGTTGGCGAAGATGAGCCCCTGATCGAGCGACGCGAGCAGCTCCTCGATCTTCGCGATCCCCTCGAGGTTCGACTTCGTCCAATGCGACTCGTCGATGTCCTCGCCGGCGAAGATGTCGGAGATCTTCCCGACGCCGTGCACGACGAGCCCGGCCTCGCGGACCAGCGACAGGTAGTTGGGCCGCCTCGGCTTCAGCGCCCAGTCGTGGCGGCCGGCGCTCCTCACGTAGTTCCCCGGCTCGCCGACGAACGGGCGTGCGATCACGCGGCCCACCGCGTCCTTGCCCTTGAGCACCTCGCGGGCGATCTCGCACCCGTGGTAGAGCTCCTCGACCGGAATCGTCTCCTCGTGCGCGGCGATCTGGAAGACCGAGTCGGCCGACGTGTAGACGATCCATTTCCCGGACTCCTGGTGCTGCTCGCCCAGCTCCTGGATGATCTCGGTCCCGGAGGCGGCGACGTTCCCGAGAACGCCGCGTCCCGTCCGGTGGGCGAACTCCTCGATGATCGCGAACGGAAACCCGTGCGGATACGTCGGGAGCGGCTGCGACGAGACGATGCCCATGAGCTCCCAGTGCCCCGAGGTCGTGTCCTTCCCCTTGGAGCGCTCGAGCAGCCTGCCCGCGACGGCCGGAGCCCCCGGCTGGGGCGGACACCCCTCGAGCGGCTCGACGTTGCCGAGCCCGAGCGCCTCCAGGTTCGGGAGATCGAGACCGCCGACCGCGCGCGCGACGTTGCCGAGGGTGTCGGAGCCCTCGTCGCCGTACTCCTCCGCGTCGGGGAGCTCGCCGGCCCCGACCGCGTCGAGAACGATGATGCAGACGCGAGGCATCGAGCTATTCTAGGAAGCGCCCGTGGATACGCTGATCGGTTTCCTCGAGCTCCTCGGCTGGATCGCGGTGGTGCTCGCCCTCGCCTCGACGATCACGTACGCGGTGATCAAGGCGACGATGGCCTTGGAAGCGCGGCGCGGGGCCGAAGCCGAGGCACCGCCTCCCCAGGGCGACTGAGAGCTCCTTTCACAGGGAAGGCTCGTCCCCCTGGGGCAGGCCGGGTCCGAGCGCCGTCGCGAGCGGGACGTACGGCAGCCCGTGCGTCTGTGCGACGGCCTGGTGCGTCAGCTTCCCCGAGGCGACGTTGACTCCGCGCGCGAGCGCCGGGTTGGTCTCGATGGCCCCGCGCACGCCGAGATCGGCGATCAGCTCCACGTACGGCAGCGTGGCGTTCGTAAGCGACTTCGTAGCGCTCACGGGGACAGCGCCCGGCATGTTCGGGACGCAGTAGTGCACGACGCCGTCGACCTCGTAGATCGGAGCTGAATGGGTGGTCGGCCTGGACGTCTCGAAGCAGCCGCCCTGGTCGATCGCGACATCGACGAGCACGGCGCCCCGCTCCAGCGACGCCACCATGTCGCGCGCGACGAGCATGGGCGTCCGCGCCCCCGGGACGAGCACGGACCCGATCACGAGGTCGCAGCCGGGAAGGAGCTCCTCGATCTGGAGGCGGTTGCTCATGGCGAGCGTCACGCGCCCGCCGAGCATGATCTCGAGGTCGCGCATCCGCTCGACGGACTTGTCGAGCACCCAGACGTCAGCCTGCATGCCGACGGCGATCAGGGCCGCGTTGTAGCCGGCGGTGCCCCCTCCGAGCACCAGCACGCGAGCGGGCGGCACGCCGGGCACGCCGCCGAGGAGCACGCCCCTCCCCCCCTGCGCCTTCTCGAGCGCCCACGCGCCCATCTGCGTCGCCAGCCGCCCGGCCACCTCGCTCATCGGCGCGAGCAGCGGCAGCTTCGCATCCTCGGTCTGGACGGTCTCGTAGGCGATGCAGACCGCGCCGGACTCGAGGAGCGCCCGGGTGAGCGCCTCGTCCGCGGCCAGATGGAGGTATCCGAACAGCACGAGGTCGTCGCGGATCAGCGCGTGCTCCGCGGGAAGAGGCTCCTTCACCTTCACCAGCAGCTCCGAGTCCCGCCAGACGTCGTCCGCCTCGACGATCGCTGCCCCCGCCGCCGTATAGGCGCCGTCCGCGAAGGCGCTCCCGTCCCCTGCGCCTGTCTCGACGAGCACCTCGTGACCCCCCTCCACGAGCTCGCGCGCGCCCGCCGGCGTCAGCGCGACGCGGTGCTCGTCCGGTGTGAGCTCGCGGATGACGCCTACTCTCATGCCATCGAGGGCCCCTGAGCCTGGCCGTCGAGGTAGAGGAGCAACCCGATGAGCGTCTTCCCGTCCTCGATCTCGCGCAGATGGTCGCGCAGCGAGGCGACCGGAAGGCGAACCACCTCGATCTCCTCGCCGTCCTCCGGAGCCGCCGTGCCGGGCTCGAGGTCCTCCGCGAAGAAGACGTGCACGCGCTCGCGGCAGAAGCCGGGCGTGGTCCAGAAGCGTGGCCCCGCACGCCAGGTTCCTCCCCTCAGACCGGTCTCCTCGGCCAGCTCGCGCTTCGCGCACGCGAGCGGATCCTCACCCTCCTCGATGCGACCGGCCGGCAGCTCGAGGAGGAGGGCCCGGGCAGGAGGGCGCACCTGCCGAACGAGGTTGACAGATCGTTCTCGGTCGACCGGCACGACGGCGACGACGTCCGGGCGCTCGACGATCTCGCGCTCACGCCCGCTCCAGGTCTCGATCGCGACGCCGAGATAGTCGCCGTCGTAGACGACTCGTCGCGCCTCGGGACCCACGGGTCGCGGATATCCGCTCAGGACGCGCTCCGGTGACGCCGGATCACGAACGCGGGGCTCCCGCGGCCCACGACCCGGCAAGCTTGCCCGCGGCGAACGCCCCCGCGAAGAACCACGGCTCCTCCTCCGGCCCGCGTCCCATCGTCTCGAGCGGAAGGCCCCGGCACCGCTCGCGCCACTCGCCTGCGTCCACCACCTCGACAGGGGGCGCGGACGGCGGGAGCTCCAGCCCGAGCGGCCAGGCGAGCGCCGGGGGGACGTGGCTCAGCTGCAACACCTCCAGGGTGTGGTGGGAGACGGGCCGGTGGCGCTCGCGTGCGTCCCCGGACGAGATCCTCGGTGCGAGCACGGGCCGCCCTCCCAGCGCCGCCGCGGCGTTCACGGCGTCGGCGAGCGCGAGCCCGCCATGACCCAGGGCCGTTCCGGTACCCACGATCCCGGGTCCGACGGAGCAGACGACCGCCTCGTACCCCTCGGCCGCAGCCCAGGCCAGAGCCGAGGCCGTGGACGCGCAAGCGACGTCGCCGTCGATGCAGGACCCGACCGCGACGGACACGTCGAGGAGCCCGGCGCGGCGCAAGACGCCGAGGGTGTCCGAGTAGGACAAGGGGAGAGCGCCTCCCGGGACCTGGACGTACGCGCTGCGAGCGCTTGCGCCGAGCCCCGCGCACGCCGGCGCCACCTGGCTGTGCAGCGTGCAGCAGACGACCGGCAGCCCCGCGAGGGAGGTGGCGAGCCGGCCCCCCTCTTCCGCGTGGACCGCCGCCGCCTGAAGGGGCGTGTAGGGCAGCTTCATCACGTGCGCGCCCGGCTCGGCAGCGAGGTCGAGGCCCCGGGTGAGGTTCACGTGGAGCACGTCGAAGCCGCCGGAGCCGAGCCCGAGGTCGGCGGCCTGCGTGTTCACAACGACTTCGTCTCCGAGCGCGACCGGGCCGGTGAGTCGCGGGTAGGCGACGCACGGCCGCCCGTCCACCTCGAGGCGCACGAGCCTGGAGCGGCGCTCGCGGATGGCGCTGACGCGTCCCCGCCGGAGGCTAACCGGCATCTCGCGCGAGATCCACGGCGGCGAGGGTGACGTCGACCATCGCCTCCAGGTCGGCGACGGCGATCCGCTCGTCCGGGCTGTGGATGTCGAGCATCCCGTTGGCGAGCACCGCGCACGGCAGGCCGCGCGCATTGAAGATGTTCGCGTCGGCCCCGCCGCCCACCTCGACCGGCTGCGGCGTGAAGCCGGCCCGCTCGAGCGCGCCGAACGCCAGCGCGAGGGCGGGCTGGTCCGGCTCGAGCCTGTACCCGGGATAGAGCTCCTCGAGGTGGGTCTCGACCTCGCAGTCGTTCACCGACGCGGCGAAGGCGAACGTCTCGACCATCTCCTGCACGAGCGCCAGGAGCTTGGCCTCGTCGCGCGAGCGAGCCTCGGCGACGAGGCTGCACTGCTCGGCGACGACGTTCCGCGCGCTCCCTCCTGCGATGCGCCCCACGTTCGCGGTCGTCTCCGCGTCGAGCCGGCCGAGGCGAAGGTCGGCGATCGCGCGCGCCGCCGCCTCGATGGCCGAGCGTCCGTCCTCGGGATTGATGCCCGCATGCGCCGAGCGGCCCTTGAAGACGACGTCGAGCTTACGCTGGTACGGGGCGGCCACGACGACGTCGCCGATCGGGGCAGGGTGGTCGTAGACGAGGCCGACCCGCGCCCGCAGGCGCGTCGAGTCGAAGGCGCTGGCGCCCTGGCATCCGGTCTCCTCCCGCGTGGTGAAGACGAGCTCGACGCCGGCGTGTGGGCGGTTCTCGACGAGGATGCGCCTCACCGTCTCCAGCATCACCGCCACCGCCGACTTGTTGTCGGCGCCGAGGATCGTCCCGGCCGCGTTGCGGACGACGCCCCCTTCGACGACCGGCTCGATCGGCCCGGAGGGGACCACCGTGTCCAGGTGGGCGCAGAGCAGCACCGGGGTGCCGCTGTCGCCGCCGGTCGGCTCGAGGCACGCATAGAGGTTGCCGGTGTCGGAGCCGACTCGAGCCCCCGAGTCGTCGTGCTCGGGACGCAGCCCGAGGTCACGCAGCTCCTTGACGACCCGCTCCGCCACTGCCCGCTCCCGGCCGGAGGGGCTCGGGATCTCGGCGAGCTCGAGGAAGAGCGCCAGGACGTCCGACTCCGCGGCTGTCACGACGCCGATGTTACTGGGGTCAGCCCCCTAGCTCTCAGCGAGCTGCGACCCTCGCCGCCGGGGCCCGCTCGCGCGAGCGCTCGAGCGCAGCGCCGACGAAGTCGCGGAACAGCGGCGCCGGACGGGTGGGGCGCGACTTGAACTCCGGATGGAACTGACTGGCCACGAACCACGGGTGGTCCGGAAGCTCGATCACTTCGACGAGACGACCGTCCCGGAACGTGGCGGCCGCCACGAGCCCCGCCTCGACGAGCCGCGGGCGGAAGTGGTTGTTCACCTCGTACCGGTGCCGATGGCGCTCGTAGACCACCGACTCCCCGTAGGCGCGGTGCGTCGCCGTTCCCTCGACGAGGTCGACCGGCTGCGCGCCGAGCCGCATGGTGGCGCCGAGATCCTCGACCTGCTTCTGCTCCGGCAGGAGGTCGAGCACCGGATAGGGCGTCTCCGGATCCATCTCCGTCGAGTTGGCTCCATCCAGCCCGGCCACGTGGCGCGCGAACTCCGAGACGGCGACGTGCATGCCGAGGCAGATGCCGAGGTAGGGAATCCCGCGCTCCCGCGCCACGCGGCAGGCGACGATCTTGCCCTCGAAGCCTCGCGAGCCGAAGCCGCCGGGCACGAGCACGCCGTCCGAGCGCTCGAGCTCCCGTGCGGCTTCCTCGAGGCTCATGCCCTCGGCGTCGACCCAGCGAACGCGGACGTTCGTCCCGTGGAGGATCCCGGCGTGCTTGAGGGCCTCGTGAACCGAGAGGTAGGCGTCTTGGAGCTTCACGTACTTGCCGACGAGCGCGATCTCGACCTCGCCCCTGCGCGCGCTGATCCGCTCCTCGAGCTGCTCCCAGGCGGCGAGGTCGGCCGGACCGCAGCCGAGCACGAGCTTCTCGCACACGAGCGCGTCGAGGCCCTCCCGGTGCAGCGCCCTGGGGACGCGGTAGACGTCGTCGACGTCGTCGTTCGCGATCACCGCCTTCGTGTCGATGTCGGCGAAGAGCGCGATCTTCTCCCGGATGTCCCCGGACAGCGAGTCGCCCGATCGGCAGACGACGATGTCCGGGTGGATACCGATCCGCCGGAGCTCGTTGACGGAATGCTGCGTCGGCTTCGTCTTGAGCTCGCCCGCCGACTCGAGGAACGGGACGAGCGTGACATGGACGTAGGCGACGTTCTCCGGACCCTCCTCGCGCCGGAACTGGCGGATCGCCTCGAGGAAGGGAAGCGACTCGATGTCGCCGACCGTTCCGCCGATCTCGGAGATGACGACGTCGACGTCCGAGGCCTGCGCCATGCGCCGGATCCGGCCCTTGATCTCGTTCGTGATGTGCGGGATGACCTGGACCGTCGACCCGAGGTACTCGCCCTTGCGCTCCTTCCGGATGACCGTGTACCAGATCGAGCCCGAGGTGTGGTTCGCGTTGCGCGAGAGATTCTCGTCGACGAAGCGCTCGTAGTGGCCGATGTCGAGGTCGGTCTCGGCGCCGTCCTCGGTGACGAAGACCTCGCCGTGCTGGTACGGGCTCATCGTGCCCGGGTCGACATTGATGTACGGATCGAACTTCTGGACCTGCACCCGCAGCCCGCGAGCCTTCAGGAGCGCGCCGAGCGAGGCGGCCGTGATGCCCTTTCCGAGCGACGATGCGACCCCGCCAGTGACGAAGACGTACTTCGTCCTCCGGCGCCCGGAGCTCACCCGCGGACCCTGCCCGCTCGGTCGAGCGCCGAGATCGCCGGCGCGGCCTCGATGAGACGGCCGAAGGAGACGCGGTCGCCGAGGAGGTTGAGCCCGGCCAGCGTCACGATCGCCGCCCACCGTCCCCGTCCGTCGAGCCGGGCCACGAGTCCCAAGCCTAGCACGGCGCCCAGCGCGTTCGATCCGGCGTCCCCCAGCATCCCTCGCTCGCGGAGATCGTAGGGAAGGAGCAGGACGGCAGGGAAAACGGCTGCGCCGGTTTCCCTGCTCAGTATCGACACGAGCAGACATGCCTTCAGGGCACGGCCCGGAGCCGTGTCGAGCTGGTTGATCGCGTTGGCGCAGAGACCGACGAGCAGCGCTGCCGACAAGGACCTGGTAGCCACGAGCCCAGCAAGCGGAATGGCCACGAGCTTGAGCACCCCTGTGGTCCTCCCGGCCACCAGATGGCTGCGCCACCCACGCTCCGGCCCGCTCCAGACGTCGTCGGCGAGCCCGGCAAGCGCCGCCAGGGCAACCGCGAGCCGGGTCCTGCCGGGACCGCGGACACCGAACGGCACCAGCCAGCCGACGATCGGGAGGCGGTTGCCGCGATGGTTCCGCTGCAGCGGTCCGGCGCCGAGCACGGCGTCGGCGAGCTGGCGCCCGCGGTGCGCGAAGCCCGGGAGGTCGCGGGCCGTCGCGCGGTGAGAGAGCGGAAGGACGACCTCCCGCACCGCGAGGCCGGCGCGCACCGCGTCGACCGTCATGCGCAGCTCGCAGCCGAACCCGCGCGCGAGCGGAAAGCACGCTGCCCGGGCGCGCTCGCTGAGGTAGCGCTGGCCGGAGAGCGGCTCGGCGGGAGCGAGCCCGCAGCGAGCGGCGATGAGGCGCCCAGCCGTTCGCTTCGCAACCCCGAAGCCGCCTGCGACCGGCTCCCGGAAGACGGCAATCGCGAGATCGGCGCCCGCGGTCGCAAGCGGGCGCACGTCGCCCACGAGATCGGC
>CAZCIJ010000141.1:0-8277 GCA_964498265.1 uncultured Gaiellales bacterium
GGAGGCGCAGACCCTCGTCGGCGACGTGGAGGACTGCAGCGACGAGGAGCTGACCGAGCTCGCGGCGCTCTTCGATCGCGAGCTCTACCCCATCCTGACGCCGCTGGCCGTGGGGCCCGGACAGCCGTTCCCGTACATCTCCGGCCTCTCGCTGTCGCTCGGGCTCTTCGTGCGCGATCCCGACACCGGCGAGGAGCGCTTCGCGCGCGTGAAGGTCCCCGAGGGCCTGCCGCGGTACGTCTCGATCGGCAGCCGGGGGCTGCTGCTGCCGCTCGAGTCCGTCATCGGCCACTTCCTGCCGTGGCTGTTCCCGGGGATGGAGATCGGCGAGCGGGCCGTCTTCCGGGTCACGCGGGACGCCGACTTCGAGGTCTCGGACGAGGCGGACGACCTGCTCGAGGCCGTCGAGCACGAGGTGCGCCGGCGCCGCTTCGGGGACGTCGTCCGCGTCGAGATCTCCGAGCGGATGTCCACGGCGATGCTCCGGCGTCTCGAGGACGGCCTCGACGTAACCGCCGACCAGGTCTACCGGATCCGAGGGAAGCTCGACCTCGCGGAGCTGACGCAGATCGCGACGCTCGACCGGCCCGAGCTGCGCGACGAGCCCTGGCTGTCCGTGACGCAGCCGCGGCTGCAACTCACCGACGGCCGGCGCGACCTCTTCGAGGAGATCCGGCGGGGCGACATGCTCGTGCACTTTCCCTACGACTCGTTCGCGACGAGCATCGAGGCCTTCGTCCGCCAGGCGGTGAAGGACCCGGACGTGATCGGCATGAAGACGACGGTGTACCGCACGAGCGACGACTCGCCGACGGTGCCGGCGCTCATCGAGGCCGCCGAGGACGGCAAGCAGAGCGTGTGTCTCGTCGAGCTCAAGGCACGCTTCGACGAGCGGCACAACATCGAGTGGTCGAGGGCGCTCGAGCAGGCGGGCGTGCACGTCGTCTACGGCTTCGCCAACCTCAAGATCCACGCGAAGACGACGCTCATCATCCGGCGCGAGGGCGACGAGATGCGGCGCTACGTGCACATCGGCACGGGCAACTACCACGCCCGCACCGCGCGCCTGTACACGGATTTCGGGCTGTTCACGGCCGACGAGGAGATCTCGGCCGACATCGCCGACCTCTTCAACCACATGACGGGCTTCGGGCGGCCCCAGCGCTTCCGCCGGCTCCTCGTGGCTCCGTTCAACCTCCGGAACCGCCTGATCGAGGAGATTCGCGCCGTCAGCGCGGCTGCCGCGGCGGGCAAGCCCGCGCGCATTCGCATCAAGTGCAACTCCCTCAACGACGAGGCGATCATCGCCGAGCTGTACGCGGCCGCGCAGGAGGGGGCACGCATCGACGCCGTCGTCCGCGGCATCTGCGCGCTCAGGCCCGGCGTGCCCGGCCTGAGCGAGGACATCCACGTTCGCTCCATCGTCGGTCGCTTCCTCGAGCACAGCCGGATGTACGACTTCACCATCGAGGGAGAGTCCAGGACGTTCGTCGGCAGCGCCGACCTCATGCCACGAAACCTCGATCACCGCATCGAGGTCGTCGTGCCGATCCTCGACCCCAAGGTGCGCCAGGAGCTCCACGCGGTGTTCGACATCCTGCTCGCGGACGACGCATTCGCGTGGGTTCTCGGCCCCGACGGCGGCTGGACGCGCCTCCAGCCGCAGAAGAACGGCCGCGGCAAGGGCGCCCAGGCCACGCTGATGCGGCGCGCCCGCCTGCGACGCAGGCCCCGGAACGGCGCTCGGCGGCCTCGCTAGCCGCCTGTCGCGGGACCCGTCTGCGGCGCTCAGGCGAGCCCTCTGGAACCGGACGCGTGTCATCCACCGTGGCCACTTCCCGGACAGGCCGCTGGCTCCTGATCGTTCCAGGTCGGTCACCAGTCCTGCACCGCGGCGACCCGGCGACGGCCGGCCCGGCGACGAGAATCCGCGTCGAATGCGCGTCGCGGTCATCGACGTCGGCTCGAACACCGTCCGCCTGCTCGTCGCGGACGGCGGCCCGTCGGCCGTCTGGCCCGTGCACGAGGAGCGCGCGCTGCTGGCACTCGGCGACGAGATCGAGCGCTTCGGCCGCATCTCCGACCTCAAGCTCGCCGAGGCGGCGGAGCGGGCGCGCCGTTATGCGCGGCTGGCGCGGGAGCTTCGCTGCACGTCCACCGCGGTGATCGTCACGGCGCCGGGCCGCCAGGCGGCCAACGCCGGCACGCTCGTCGAGGTGCTGGAGCGCGCGACCGGCTCGGCAGCCCGGGTCCTCTCTCCCGAGGACGAGGGACGGCTCGCCTTCGCGGGCGCCCTCGTCCATGCGGACCCGCGCTCGGGCGCTCTTGCCGTCTGCGACGTCGGCGGCGGCTCGACGGAGCTCGTCGTGGGCGACCCCACGGGCGGGCCCGCGTTCTGCCGGTCCTTCGAGCTGGGCTCGCTTCGCCTCTCACGGCGCTTCCTCGACGACGATCCACCGGGCAAGCGCTCCATCCGGCGAGCCCGCGCCGAGGTCGAGCGGCGGCTCGGCGACCTCGCGCCGCCCGCGTCCGCCGCGGCGCTCGCGACCGGCGGGAGCGCGCGCTCGTTGCGGAAGGTCGCGGGCACCCGGCTCCTCGACGAGGACGCCCTCGCGGGCGTGCTCCGGGTCGCGGCCAGGCGTACCGCGGCGCGGATCGCACGCGAGCACGGCCTCGATCCGATGCGCGCGCGGACCCTCCTTGCCGGAACGCTCATCCTCGCCGGAGCCCAGCGGCGGATCGGAGCTCCGCTCGAGGTCGCGCGCGGGGGCCTGCGCGAGGGCGCGGCCGTCGCCCTCCTCGCCCAGCTCGCCGCTGCCTAACCTCCAGCCTGGACCGCCGACGTCGGCTCAGCGCGGCGGGGGCAGGTAGACGGCAGGCGCGTAGCGCTCGCCGTCGAGCTCGAGGATCCACGCTGACCCCTTGGGCGCCTTTCGCTCCCAGCCGATGAGGTCGAAGATCACGTCGCCGTGGCTGCAGAGGACCGGCGTGTCGCCCTTCGCCTCGCCGAGCAATCCGAGCACCGCCGCCGGGCTCGCGCCCTCGGCCAGCCCCTCGTGCTGCTCGATCGGCAGCCCTCGCCGCAGGGCGAGCGGCTCGACCGTCTGGACGCACCGCGCGTACGGGCTCGAGAGGATGCGCCCGATCGAGTAGCCGGCGAGCACCTCGATCAGCCTCTCGGCCTGCTTCCGTCCGCGCTTGTCCAGCGGGCGGAGCCGATCGTCACCCTTCCACCGCCGCCGGCTCCCGGCGCTGCCGTGTCTGACGAGGATGAGCGCCACCGATCAGCCGCCCCCGTCCCAGGCGCGCAGAAGGGCGCGATCGTGCTCGTAGGTGAGCTGGTCGAGCGCCTCGCCCACCGGGAGCCAGCGCCCGTCGTCGACCTCGTGCCGGAAGGCGAGCTCGCCGCCCACAGGACGCATCGAGAAGTAGCGCACGACCTTCGGCCGCCCGCGCCCGTCGAGGTAGCGGCTCTCGCCCACCTGGCCGCGGATGGCGCAGCACAGGCCCGTCTCCTCCTCCACCTCGCGGAGCGCGCACGCCTCGTCGCCCTCGCCGGGCGCGTGCTTGCCCTTCGGGAACGTCCAGTCGTCGTAGGCGGGACGGTGCACGAGCAGGACCTCGACCGCGCCTTGCGGCCCTCGCCGGGAGAGGACGCCTCCCGCCGCGCGAACGACCCCGCTGTCTACCTCCACGCCGCTCGGCCGCGCTTCTCGAGCCGGGCCCACGCCTCCGGAAAGGCGGCCCTCGATCTGAGGCGGCGCTGGCGCTCGCGCTCGACGAGCCGGCCGGCGGCGAACGCGAGCGCCTGGCCGCCGAAGCGCGTGAGGCTGTCGCGGATGCGGCTCTCGGCCACGACCGCGTCCTGGTGCTCGCCGAGGACGTCCTGGAACACCTTCGCAGCGCGGATGAAGCGCTCGGCGGGCCGTCCCACCGGGCGCTCGGCGAGCTCCGCCGCGTAGCGGGCGCGCTTCCCCCGGATCCGCAGGGCGTGCAGGTCCTCGTCGGACGGAGGATCCGGCAGCCGCCGGACGGCCTTGCGCAGCCGCCCGAACTCGCTCGCTGCGACGTCGCGAGCCGTCACGCCGGACGCGACGATGCGCGGGGCCTCGACCGCCGCGTCGAGGCGGTCGAGGAGCTCGAGGTAGCGGGGGCTCCTGAGCGCTTCGAGCATCGTCCGACGCGCCGTCTCGCGCTCCGACTCGAGCATGTCGAACATCCGGCGGAGCGCTCGCTGCTCCCTGGTCTCGAGCGCGGCGGCATCCTCGTGGAGGTGCTCGATGAGGACGTCGAGGTCGCGTACCGGCCCGAGCGCCCCGCCGAGCCAGGCAAGCTCGGCGCGCAGCGATTCGGCCCACTCGACGTCCAGCAGCGGGCGAGCGGCTCGCAGGAAGGCGCGTAGCCGCCTCGTGGCGACTCGCATCTGGTGCAGCTCCTCCGGATCCGTCCCCAGGCGCGTCCCGGGGTCGTGCGCCAGGATCGCCGCGTACTGCCGCTCGAGCATCGCCTGCACGTGCTGTGCGGCGGGCGCGGCCACGTCGGGCTCCGCGGGCGCGGGGCGCGGCGTGAGTCCGAGCGCCTGAAACACCTTCGGGCGCCCGTCGCCGTCGCGCGCCCCTGCGTCGCGGAGGGCCTTCTCGATGCGCTCGAGCGCCCTCTCGCCTCCGTCGAGCAGCTCCGCCTCGACCTCTCGGAACGAGCGCTCGATACGGCGCCCGGAGACGACTGCCACGAGGTCGAGCGTGACGTCGGCGACGGGCCCTCCGCCGTTCGCGACCCGGACGCCAGTCCGTTGCGTTCGCAGCTTGGCGATCGGCTCGAGCGCCCTCCCGCGCAGGTACGCGGTCAGCAGTTCGAGCATCTGCTCGGGTGGTCCGGACGGCCCGCCGGGAGCTTCGAGCTCGAGCCTGGCGATCCCGCGGGGGAGCTTCAGCTGCCAGACTCCGCGGCCGCGCTCGACACGTCGGCGAAGAGTGACCCCGGCTTCCGCAAGCCCGTAGTCCAGCGTGTCGTAGTAGGTGGAGGTGAAGACGCGCGGCTCGAGAGGCTCGCCCGGAAGAGCCGGAAGCCTGAAGCCCCGCTCCGCGCTGAGCTTGAGCTCTCGCTCGAGCGTTCCGGACAGATCCGTCACGTGGGCCGCATTCTAGAGGCTTCGCTCTGCACCGTTCTGCGGCCGCTCGGCATCCACAGCCGCGGTGGAAGGATCGTCACCGCACGTTCACCGCCCGGCCTCCCTGGGGAAGGCGCGCGCGAGCTATCCTGGTCCCGTGAGCAAGTCTCTCGCGGTCGGCGAACAAGACGAGGATCGCGAGAGGCTTGCTCCACCCGCTGTGCCCGATCGACTCTGCGCCGTGTGCGGGTACGGGATCGCCTCCGAGCGGACGCCCGAGCGCTGTCCGATGTGCGGCGCGAGAGCGTGGGCGCCGGTGCTCCGGCCGGCTGCGCCGGCTGCCTGAGGAACTCCTTTCCGATCTGGGCGCTCCCTGCGTCAGGTCCGCTTGAGCACCGCGTACCAGATCCTCGTCGCGACCCGGACGACGGCGTCGGCGATCTCGGCGTAGCCGCGGTAGATCTCGCGCATCGTGACGACGGTCTTCGCGTCCGCGTCGGGGGGGAGCGCGGCGATCGCGGCTCGATAGCCTCGCTCGATCGCCCGCGCCGCCCGCACCGCCGCGTCGGCGGACTTGCCGGGATGCTCGTTCTTCGCGCCCAGCTCCGCAAAGGCGCGGGCGAGGTGCTCGCCGGCCTCGAGCGCGAGCCCTCCCATCGCGGCCGTGTGCGCGTCCGGCGGGACGCCGAGCGCCTCGGCCTCGCGCACGGTGTTCTTCGCCTGGTTTACGACGGCGTCGAGCCGCTCCGAGAGCCAGTACAGGTCCTCCTGGTCGACCGGCGTCGTGAGCGCCGCGGTCAGCTCTCTCAGCAGCTCGCGTCTGATCTCGTCGGCCTCGTGCTCGGCGTCACGGACCGCGCGCGCCATCTCGTCGGCGCCCGTCCTGGACCACTCGTCGAACGCCTTCATGCCGCCGAGCGTGACGTCGGCTTGCCGGCGGATGGCGCCGAGCACGTCGGGCTCCCGCGGGAGGAACCACGGCCGCCGGCTCACGCGACTTCCCGCAGCAGGAGGAAGAGGACCGCGCCGAGGGCAGCGCACACGGGCAGCGTCAGCAGCCAGGCGTTCACCGTCTCGCCGAACGTCGCCCAGCGCACGTGCCGAGGCCGGCTGCCGACGCCGCCGCCGACCACGCTCGAGGCGACGACGGTCGAGGTGGAGATCGGAAGCCCGAGCGCCGAGCAGCCGAACACGACGCCCGCGGCGGCGCTCTGGGCGCCGAAGCCGTGGAGCGTGCTCACGCGGTAGAGCCCTCGTCCCACCGTCATGACGATACGCCGTCCGCCGATCGCCGTCCCGAGCGCGAGCACGACCCCCGCCGCAGCCCGGGTCCAGGTCGGGATCGAGAGCTCCGCGAGCGAGCCGGACGCGACCAGCGTGGCGGCGACGACGCCCATCGCCTTCTGCCCGTCGTTCGTGCCGTCGCTCAGGGCGACGGCTGCGGCGCCGAGCCAGACTCCGCCCCGCAGCGGCCCGACCATCCGTCGCGTCGCACGGCGAAGCGCGCCCGCGATGAGTCGGTGAAGCAGCCAGCCGAGCCCCATTCCCGCAAGCGGCGAGATCGCGAGCCCGAGGAGAATCGCGAGGAGGCCGCGCGGCCGGCCGCCGTCGACGCTTCCCCAGTCCACCGCGTGGACGCCGCCGGCGACGAGCCCGGCGCCGACGAGGCCACCCACGAGGCCGTAGCTCGCGCTCACCGGGAGCCCGAGCCGCGCTCCCGTCGCCACCAGGGCGATCGACGCGAGGCACGCCGAGGCGAAGGCGGCCGGAACGTCCGCCTGCGCGACGTCGATGAGGCCGGCGATGGTGAGCGCCACCGCGGTACCGCCGAGGAACGCTCCCAGGGCGTGGAAGACGAACGAGAACGCGATCGCCGTCCGGTAGCCGGCCGCCCGCGAGCCCACGAGCGCGGCGGAGGCGTTCGGCGCGTCGCTGACTCCGAGCACGAATGCGAAGCCGAGCGCGAGCGCGATCGCGGCGACATCCAAGCCGCTTATCCTTGCACGTTACGAATGGCGGACCGCGCTCGCATCCTGATCGTGGGCGGTGGCTTCGGCGGGCTCGCCTGTGCGAGGAAGCTCGAGCGGAAGCCGGCCGACGTCCTCCTCATCGACGCCAACAACTTCCATCTCTTCACGCCGCTGCTCTACCAGGTGGCGACGGCGCTCCTCGACGCGCCGGACATCGCCATGCCGTTCCGCGCGGTCCTGCGCCGCTCGCCGAACCTCCGCTTCCGGCAGGCGCTCGTCACGGGCGTCGACGCTGAGCGCCGGCGCGTGACGACGAAGGCGGGCGACGAGCTCGCCTACGACTACCTGGTGCTCGCGACCGGATCCACGAACAACTACTTCGGGAACCGGGACATCGCCGAGTCCACGCTCGCCATGAAGACGCTCGGCGAGGCGCTGGAGCTGCGCTCGCACGTGCTCGCCTGCCTCGAGCGTGCCGCGCAGACCGGGAGCGAGGACGAACGGCATCGCTGGCTCACGTTCGTGGTCGTCGGTGGCGGCCCGACAGGCGTCGAGTACGCGGGCGCGCTCGTCGAGCTGATGAGGCTCGTGCTCGGCCGCGACTACCCCGAGCTGCGCCACGACCACGCGCGTATCGTCCTCGTCGAGGGCTCCGACCGCCTCCTCGGCGCGTTTCCCGAGCGCCTCAGCCGCTACGCGCACCGCGTGCTCGAGAAGCGCGGCGTCGAGGTGCGCACGGGGACGCTCGTCGCCGACGCCACCCCCGAGAGCGTGACCCTCTCGACCGGGGCGCACCTCGAGACGAGGACGATCGTCTGGTCGGCCGGTGTCCGGCCGCTCGATCCGCTCGGCGTCGACAGGGAGGGACGCGCCAAGTCGGGGAGGCTCGTGGTCGACGAGCGCCTGCGCGTAGACGGAATGGAGCGCGTGTTCGCGATCGGCGACGCGGCCTCGCTCGTGTGGCAAGGCGAGGAGCTCCCCATGCTCTCGCCGCCGGCGATGCAGGAGGGCCGCTACGTCGCGCGCGAGATTCTCGCCGCGGTCCGCGGGAAGCCGAACGAGCGCCCGTTTCGCTACCGCGACAAGGGGACGATGGCGGTGATCGGACGCAACGCGGCCGTCACGACGCTCGGCCCGCTTCGCCTGACCGGCTTCGTCGGCTGGGTGACCTGGCTCGTGGTCCACCTCTACTACATC
>CAZCIJ010000142.1:0-4364 GCA_964498265.1 uncultured Gaiellales bacterium
TGTCACCCTCGTCGGCCGCACCACCCCCGGCGGGACCGTCGACGACTCAGCGTTCCGGGCACAGGTCGCCCGCCTCGTCCGAGAGGGCCTCGCGATCGGTGCGCTCGATGAGCGGGCGATCGCGGACGCCGGCCTCGAGGATCTCCCGGTCTCGGCCGACCGCCATGCTCTCCTGCTACCGCTGCCACTCCGAGACGACGTCGCCCCGATCGTCGACCTCGTCGAGCGGGTGGACGGCCGCAACGGCTTCGACATCGAGATCGGCGGGGAGAACGTCGTCGAGCTCGACTTTGACGGTGCTCACCGGCATAGGTCTCGCGCTTGGAATCGACTACTCGCTGTTCATCGTCTCGCGGTACCGAGAGGAGCGCGGCCGGGGCCTCGAGAAGACCGAAGCGATCGCCCGCGCGAGGGCGACTGCGAGCCGGGCCGTCGTCTTCTCCGGCCTTGCCTTCGTCCTCGCGATGTTCGGGATGGTCTTGGTTCCCGAGACGATCCTCCGTAGCCTCGCGGTCGGGGCCATCGTCGTGGGCATCGTCTCGGTCTTGGCGGCGCTGACCCTGCTTCCGGCGGTGCTCGGGATCCTCGGCGACCGCGTCGACGCCCTCCGTGTGCCGTTCGTGGGACGCCGCCTCGAGCGCCAGGCGGGCGTGGAGGGCCGCTTCGCTTCCCGATCGCTTCGCGTCGAAACAAGGGCTCCTCGCGCTCGAGCGTTCGTTCCCTGGGTACCGCTCTTCCTCTTCTCCGTACTCTTCGGCCTGTCGATGGGCTACCAGGTCTTCCTCCTAGCCGCATCCGCGAGCGCTACGAGCTGAGCGGCGACACGCGCGGCGCCGCTATCTTCGGAGTCGGCTCGACTGCCCCTGATCACGGGGGCCGCGCTCATCATCATCGCGGTGTTCATCGGCTTCGCCGTCGGGGATCTCGCCATGTTCCAGCAGATGGGCTTCGGGTCGCCGTCTCCTTGTTCATCGACGCGACGATCGTCCGCTCGGTCCTGATGCCGGCGGCTCTCGCGCTCCTCGGGAACCGCACCTGGTACCTGCCTCAGTGGCTCGGTTGGTTGCCTCGACTCGGCGCCGAGAGCCCTGCCCGGCACGAGTGGGGTTAACCGGGATCGCGGCCTCGGGGATGGCGCCCCAGGGACGGATCTGATCCGGCCCTGGACGACGAGGCTTCGGGCGCGTTCTACTCGGAGGGCAATGCCTGGAAGAAGCTGGGGAAGGTGCCCAGGATCCCGAGCGCGATCAGCACCGCGGTGGCGATCAGGATCGGCCGCAGCGCAACGCTCCGGCGGCGCCAGAGTAGGTACAGGAGCGCCCAGGAGACGACGTACGCGCTCGCAGCGATGATCGTCTTGCCGGACAGGGGGCCGACGGCCTCGTCGAAGTCGAGGAAGCCGTGCACGGCGTCGCTCGCCTCGCTGAGCGAGGTGAGCAAGCCCAGCACCACGGCGCCGATCCCGGTCGCGAGCACGGCCGCAGCGACGGGTCCTGTCGGGCGATCGCCTTCGTGCACCTCGCTGCCTGTGGCCGTCTCGCTCAACGCTGGTGGCCTCTCACGTGATCGGTGCTGCCTTCGTGATCAGCGCCCCGAACACTCCTGCGATCGCGGCGATCACGAACGCGCCGACGAAGACGACGAGGACGAGCCGCCGCGCGCTGCGATTGCGGGCCAGCTCCGCCCCGTAGTAGAAGACGAGGAAGGCCGCAAGCGTTGCGAGCGGTGGCGAGATCCAGGCGATGTGCTCCTTCCACTCCATCCCGAACTGGTGCCAGTCGTCCGTCTGGCCCGAGACGTTCGAGAGCAGAAAGTCTCTCGGTGAACACTCCTCGGTCGGCGCTTGCAGCCCCTCGCACCCGGTGAGTTCCTCGCCTGCGAGGCTCTCGCGGTACCACGGGTAGACGACCCAGGTGCCCGTGACGACCGTTGCCCAGGCGAGGAGCGCCATCGCGGTCGTGCCGATCTTCAGCCGCCTGAGCCGCTCGCTGATACCCGCTGTCGTCAGGTACTCCCTCCGCAGGCTCCAGAAGCCGGCGAGGCCGCCAGCGAAGGCAAGCAGGAACAACGAGCCGAGGATGAGCCCATGGATGAGCGTCCACGTCTCGCGACTCGTAAGCTCCATCCAACCTCTCGTGGTCGAAGGTTCCGGCCAGCTGCCGTGACGACACGAGTACGGCCGCACGCATCGTAGTCCTGAACGACGCAGCGTGCACGCCTTGATCGCTGATGTGACCGGAAACCGTGCCTACGCGGCCGTCCAGATACGACCGCCATCTTCGATGGCCGGGCGCCCGAGACGTTTCCCTCCCACGCTCGTCTCCGCCCGTATCTCCCGCTACGCTCCCTCTCTCGCCTCCCGGGCACCGCGGCCCTCCACAGCCTGCCGGACGCTCCCGACCATGATCTCGATCGCCTCCTCTTCCGACAGGGCCTGCCGGCGGACGAGCGACTGCCAGGTGGTGAACTCGAGCGCATGCCCGAGCGCGCCAGCTACGCGCCTCCGGGCCCGGCCGCGGGCGCCCCAGCCGCGGGCGAGCAGCTCTCGCACCTCGTCCAGGTAGGGAGAGAAGTCGCCGACCTTGCGAAGCACCGGCACCAGGTCGACGTCGCGGCCGACGTTCGAGAGGAGCGACTCGTTCTCGCCGTAGTACGCATAGAGCTCCGAGAGCGCCGTCCGCAGGACTGACTCAGGATCGTCGATCCCCCGCCACGGCGCGGGATCGGGGAGCGGGTGGTCGGCCCACCACTTGCCCGAACAGGCGCGAAAGAGCGATTCCTCGTCGGGAAAGTGCAGGTAGACGGTCGGGCGGGCGACGCCGGCCCGCTCGGCGACCGAGCGAATCGTCGTTCGCGCCGGGCCGATCGTCGTGTGCAGCTCGACGGCGGCAGCGACGATCCGCCGGCGTGTCTCCTCCTGCTGCTCGGCGCGGCGTTTGAGCTCGTAGCGGCGTTTCGTCCTCATTTCACTAACAGATCTGTCGCGTCAACTTGACAGAGGGTAGCCGCGACTCTATTCTTCTGCAAGGCATTTCGCCTACAGTAGTGTCACTCAATGAGAGAGGAGAACCCCATTATGCTGACCGCCAAGACCAGCGAGCTCGAGCTGACCCAGGTCTGGCTCGACGGCGATCCCGAGCGCGCGCGGCTTCGGGTCGCGTTCCCGATCAACAAGTGGGCGGGCTCACGCGACAGCGCGGCCGTGTACTTCGAGATCGAGCCGGGCGACCGGCTCGCCCGCCACACCGACAGCGCAGAGGAGATCCTCTACGTCGTCAGCGGCGAGGCAGAGGCCGAGGTCGGCGAGGAGCGCGGGCGCCTCGCGGCGGGCGACCTCGCCGTCATCCCGGCTATGGTCCCGCACGGCCTCGTCACCGTCGGCGACGAGCCGGTCAAGGTCGTCGGCTTCTTCTCGGAGGCCGAGATCATCTCGACCTTCGACGAGCCGATGCAGCCGATCGGCGCGGCGGTCTTGAACCAGGGCGCGCCGGCGCCGGCGCCCGCCTGATCCGCCGCCGCGGGCGCAAGGCACGCGCGTCCTCGATGCCAAGCCGGGACGGCTCTCGACGCGTCCCGGCTTGGTCGTTGGTCTGGGCGAACTCGGGAGAGCGGATAGCGCCGCACTCCGTCCTCGACGATGCCGCAGCGCGGGCAGGGACGGCGTCGGCGAGATCGCTCGCGCGGCGGACCTCCACTCCCGCTGCCCGAGCCCCACCGCCGACACCCCTCTCGGGCCGAGTCCGCTCCGTAGCGGAAGATCGCGTAGGAGCGTTCCTGGGCCCCGATTTCTCCGGACCCCATCGGGGGGGCGGGCCGACCGCTCGGAGGCCGCAAGAGAGGCCCCGGGGGCCTTCGCAGCGATCCTCGTGTGGCCCCGAGCGTGGCCCCGTGGCGTCGTCCGCGTCTCACTGGGCAACACATCCGCGCGCTGAGCAGGGAGTTCGCGCGATGGCCCCGGGAGGAGTCGAACCTCCGCACGCAGATTCGAAGTCTGCCGCTCTATCCACTGAGCTACGGGGCCGTGCTTCGAGTCTAGCGCCGGGCCGGGGCTATCCTTGGCTCACGCGGGCGTGGCGGAACTGGGAGACGCGGCGGGTTTAGGTCCCGCTGGGCGCAAGCCCTTGGAGGTTCGAGTCCTCTCGCCCGCATCGCGGGCCGCGAGCAGCCAAACGAGGCGCCTGCTTCGCGTCAGTCCACGGGCAGGCCTAGCTACCCGGATCCTGCGTTACGCAGCTGGGGCGGTGTTTTCGGTGTCGGGTCGGCGGTTTGGCGAGTGGCCGGCTGGCAGGATTGGTGTGGTCGCGACGCTGCCGCGGATCGGGGTGCGCGGCGGCTGCGATTGCGGGTGGCTGAGCCGGTGAGGC
>CAZCIJ010000142.1:4464-8176 GCA_964498265.1 uncultured Gaiellales bacterium
GCCGGTGAGGCGGAGGACAACGCGGCGGCCGGAGCGGCCGACGGTCGCGGCGATGTTGATGAAGTGGAAGCGGAGCCGCTTCGCGTAGCTGCTGCGCTCGCGGGCGGGGAGGGCGAGCAGCTTCAGCCAGCAGAGCAGGTTGTAGGCGAGCAGCGTGCAGAGCAGGTAGGCCCAGTTGGCGTGGAAACCGCGGCAGGGGAGATTGTCGAGGCCGAAGCCGAGCTTTGCCTCTTTGATCCGGTTTTCGACGTTCGCCTTCGCCCGATGCCGGCCTTCGAGCTGGTCGGCGGTGCGGTCGTGGTCGTTGCTGACGAGCACGTAGTAGTGGTAGTCGCCCTCGTCGAGGCGCAGCTGCTGGCCGAGCTCGATCGGGTCGCGGCGGACGACGAAGCGCCGCTTTTGCTTCCACGTCTTCGGCTGGCAGTCGAAGCTCACGACCTCGCTGCCGGCTCGGTAGCTCGAGGGCTGCCAGTCGCCCGGCGGGATCACGGCGATCCGCGCCTTCACCGAGGCGATTTGCGGCGCCCCGATCGCATAGGTGATCTGCCGCTGCTCGAGCCAGGCGAAGAAGTCCTGGCCCCAAAAGCCCTCGTCGGCGCGCAGCAACACCCGCGTGCCGTCGGGCAGGCGACGCAGACACTCCCGCACAAAGCGCGCGGCGCCGGTCGAGGCCGCTGCGTGGCCGTTCCGGAGCTTGCCGTGCAGCCACTCGCCCGTCTCGCCGACAAAGCAGAGCAGCGGATGCCAGGCGATCTTGCCGGTGTAGGTGCCGCGCGCGCCCTGCCTGGAGCCGACCCGCCCGTGGTGCTCGACCAGGGTCGCATCCAGATCGAGCGTCACCATCCCCCGGTCGAGCAGCGGATGCACGCGCACAAACAACTGCTCGAGCGCGCGCTCGAACTGGCGCAGATGCCCCAAGCTGAAGCTCGCGAGGAATCGGCCGAGCGTGGTCGGATCGGGCACCGCATGACCCCGTAGCCGCTCTTGTGCCGCGTCACCACCAAGCAGCGCCGCCCCCTCGAGGCACTCGCCGCCCGCGACCAGCGTCTCGCACAACGCCAACAGCTGCTGCGCCGGCGAGTAGCCACGGCGGCGCTTCTTCACCGTGATCTGGTCGAGTAGCTCGGCAACACCGAGCCCGTCCGCAAGTTCGCGCAACAGCACAAGCCCTGCGTGCGCCGTCATCTGCTGGCTCGACGACGCGATCTGGACCAGCGCCGACCGCCCTGCTAGCTTCACCGTCAAGAGTCCCTCCCTGTCGCCCGGCTGGATGTGTCGCAACACCCATGCCGAGCGGCAGGGAGCACGTCTCCCCACGCGTTACTCCCGCGCTACCCCAGGATCCGGGTAGCTAGAGCTAGCCGGCGCGCAATGCCGCGCGGATCGCGGCCTTCGGATCCTCGAGAACCGGCGCGCCGTGTGCGAGGCACAGGATCGAGAAGGGGAGGTCGAGCAGGCGCTCGAGGCTCCGGCGCGCCTCGGCCGGGTCGTGCATGTACCGGGCCGGCACGAGCTCGACGGCCCCGTCGACCGGACGGGCGAGGAGGTCCGGAACGAACGCGACGTCACGCCCGTCTCCGAGCAAGAACGTGTGCTGGGACGTTCCGGCGCCGGGTGTGAAGACCGCGCTCAGCCCGCCAGGAAGCTGGTCGCCCTCGCCGTAGCGGACGTCGGGCTCCTCCGCGAGCGTCCGCGAGAGCGCGGGGGCGTAGACCTTCGCTCCGAGCTCGCGGCGGTAGCGCCACGCCGACCGCTGGTGGGACCCCGTCGTGAGGCAGACGGCGGTGACGTGACCGAGCCGCTCGAGCGCCTCCGCGGAGAGCCGCACGGGGTCGATGAGCACCGTCCCCTCGGCGGCGGCGACCGCGTGGCCCGCGCTGATGAAGTCAATGCGGTCGTCGTTGACGCGCCAGTGCCAGACGCCGGGCACGAGCTCCTCGGCGCTCGTCGCGACCGCGCTCGGCTCGCTCACGGGGCGAATCGTAGGCGACGCGGCCCGAGGCCGCCCGCGGTCATCCCTAGGTCTGCTTCCACGCGTGCTCGGGCTCGACCGGCCGTGGAACGGGAGCAGCTGCTCGCCGCCGGAGCCTGCCCCAGCGGCCTGGGCATAGCCACCCTCGGCAGGCGCGTCGCCTGCGGCGCCGGAGCGACCCCAGCCGGGCTCCTGCGTCGCCCGTGCGCGCCGCAGGCCGAAGGCGCTCGACGCCAACCCACGCGGCCGACGTGTGTGCCCGTCGGCCCCGCCCTGATCTGGTTGAATGGGCAGTCCGTGAGAACGACGGTCGAGGAGCTGCCGGAGAGCAAGGTCCGGCTCGAGGTCGAGGTCCCCGAGGCGGCCGTTCGTCACGCGATCGAGCACGCGGCCGCGGACCTCGCCGAGTCGATGCGCGTCCCGGGATTCCGCAAGGGCAAGGTGCCGGCGCGCGTCGTCGCTGCGCGCATGGGCCGCGACGCCCTCTGGGCGGAGGCGGTGCGCACCCACATCGACGGCTGGTTCTGGGATGCTGCCCGGCGCTCCGGGGTACGTCCCGTCGGGGGGCCCGAGGTGGAGTGGGGAACGGCACCGGAGGCAGGCGAGACGTTCACGTTCGTGGCAACGGTCCCCGTGGCGCCGAAGCCGACGCTCCCCGACTGGACGGCGCTCGAGGTTCCGCGGCTCGAGCCGGCCGTCCCGGCCGAGGTCGTCGACGCCGAGCTCGCGCGACTGCGCGAGAGCGTCGCCACGCTCGTGCCCGTCAGCGGCCGTCCCGTTCGACAGGGCGACACCGTCGTGCTCGACCTCGTCGCGCGCGAGCCGGGGAAGGAGCCCTCGGAGCATCGCGACTACGTCGCCGAGCTCGGCGCCGGTAACCTCGCGGAGGAGATCGAGAACGCGCTCCCGAGCACGCAGGCGGGCGAGACGAAGACGATCGAGCTCGCCGGGTCCGACGGGGCGACGGGAACGGTGGACGTAACCGTCAAGGAGATCAAGGAGAAGGAGCTGCCGGAGCTCGACGACGAGTTTGCCAGGTCGGCCACCGAGTTCGAGACGCTCGCCGAGCTGCGCGCGGACGTCGAGGCGCGCCTGCGGGAGCAGGCCGAGGTCGAGATCGAGGCTCGGTTCCGGCAGGAGGCGGTCGACGCCCTCGCCGACGCCTCTACGATCGAAGGCGTCGAGCCGCTCGTCGAGCGGCGGGCCAATGCGCTGCTCGCGGGGTTCGTCCGCTCGCTCGAGCAGCGGGGGATCACGCCCGAGACGTACCTCACCATGACCGGCCAGACGCCCGAGGCGCTGCAGCAGGGGATCCGCACCGAGGCCGAGCGCGCGGTGAGGCGCGAGGTCGTGCTCGAGGCGGTCGCCGACGCGAGGGAGGTCACGGTCGAGGACGCAGAGGTGGAGGAGCTCATCCGTGCCGACGCGGCGGACGCAGGCGAGGATCCCGAGCGAACCGTCGACGCCATGCGGGAGGGCGGCGCCTTCGAGGAGCTGCGCGGGGACATCCGGCTGCGCAAGGCTCTCGACCTCCTCGTCGCTGACGTCAAGCCGATCCCCGCGGAGCTGGCGCAGGCTCGCGAGCGGCTGTGGACGCCCGAGAAGGAGAAGAGCGGCGCCGGCATGAAGATATGGACGCCCGGAAGCGAGGAGAAGGTATGAGCCCGCTGATCCCGATGGTCATCGAGCAGACGTCGCGCGGCGAGCGTGCGTTCGACATCTACTCGCGGCTTCTGAACG
>CAZCIJ010000143.1:0-8108 GCA_964498265.1 uncultured Gaiellales bacterium
GGGCTCTACGTCCTCGGAACGGAGCGCCACGAGGCCCGGCGCATCGACAACCAGCTCCGTGGCCGCTCCGGCCGTCAAGGCGACCCGGGCGAGTCGCGCTTCTACCTCTCGGCGCAGGACGACCTCGTGCGGCTCTTCGCAGGCGACCGGATCTACTCGATCATCGACCGCTTCAAGCTGCCCGACGACCAGCCGATGGAGGCCGGCATCCTCACGAAGCAGATCGAGGGCGCGCAGAAGAAGGTCGAGGAGCAGAACTTCGTCACCCGCAAGAACGTCCTCAAGTACGACGACGTCATGAACGCCCAGCGTCAGGTGATCTACGACCAGCGCCGGCAGGTGCTCGACGGGCAGGACCTCTCGGAGCAGATGCGCGACTGGCTCGACGAGGTCGTCGAGCGGATCGTGCTCGACCACGTCCAGGGCGAGGAAGCCCTGGAGTGGGACCTCGACGGGCTCTTCAGCGAGATGGCGGCGCTCTACGACATCGAGATCGCCCCGGAGGAAGTCGACCTCCGCACGATGTCCGACGCCGACCTCGTGGTCGAGTTCCAGGACGACGTGCGAGACGCCTACGAGGCGAAGGAGGAGGAGCTCGGCAGCGAGATCATGCGCGAGATCGAGCGCTACCTCGTCCTCCAGGTCGTCGACACCCGCTGGCGGGAGCATCTCGTCGCGATGGAGTACCTCCGCGACGGGATCCACCTCCGCGCCATGGCCCAGAAGGACCCCCTTGCCGAGTACCGCAGCGAGGGGCACGCGATGTTCGAGGAGCTCGGCCGGACGATCCGTGAGGAGGTCGTGCGCTACCTCCTGCACGTCGAGATCGCGCGCGAGGAGGCGGAGACCCTCCAGCCCGAAGACCACGATGCCGCGCTCGTCTACGAGCACGAGTCGCTTGCCGGCTCCGAGGCCATCGCGGCGGCCGGTGTGGGCTCGCCCGCTCCGGTCGCCGCGGCGACGCCGGCCGCTGCCCCGGCGGCGACCGCAGCGCCGGCGGCACCTCCCGTGCAGCAGACCGTGCGCCACGACGGCGACCCGTTCCACGGCGTCGGTCGGAACGACCCGTGCCCGTGCGGCTCCGGCAAGAAGTTCAAGAAGTGCCACGGAGCCTGAGCGCTGACGCGTACAGGCTGTCGGGGTGAGGCTTGCCTCGCCCCGGGCGGGTCAGGACCCGCTCCTCCGGGTGCCTTCGCCTGGCCGGGCACCTGGGATACCACTTGTAGGGGTCGAGCATGCTCGACCCCTACAATTCGAGCGCAATGGCCGACCGCGTGCAGATCGAGAACGACGTCGAGGAGATGTGGGCCCAGCTCGCCTGGGTCCGTGATTACCTTTGACCCCGGTCGGCTGCGCTCGAGGCTCGGCGAGCTCGAGGAGGCGATGGGCGCCCAGGGCTTCTGGGACGACCAGCAGCGCGCCGCAGCGCTCTCGGCCGAGCACGCACGCCTGACGCGGCGCCTCGAGCGGTACGAGCGCCTCGAGCGGGAGATCGGCGATCTCCGCGAGCTGCTCGAGCTCGTCTCCGGCGACGGCGAGCTAGACGAGATCGCGACGGCGATCGGCCCCCTCCAGGCGGACCTGGCCCGGCTCCAGGAAGCAGCGCTCTTCCGCGGCGAGTATGACAGCGGCGACGCCGTCGTCACGATCCACTCCGGCACCGGCGGAACGGACGCGCAGGACTGGACGGAGATGCTCCTGCGCATGTACCTGCGCTGGGCGGCCGACCGCGGCTTTGCGACCGAGCTGCTCGAGGCCTCGCCGGGGGAGGAGGCGGGCCTGAAGTCGGCGACGTTCACGGTCACCGGCGAGAACGCGTACGGCACCCTGAAGGCCGAGCGAGGCGTCCACCGGCTCGTGCGCCTGTCGCCGTTCGACCAGGCGCACCGGCGGCATACCTCGTTCGCGCAGGTGATCGTGAGCCCGCTCCTGTCGGAAGCGGCCGACGTCGAGATCGACGAAGCCGCCCTCCGGATCGACACGTACCGCGCAAGCGGGGCCGGGGGCCAGCACGTGAACAAGACCGACTCTGCGGTGCGGATCACTCATCTGCCCACGGGCATCGTCGTCCAGTGCCAGAACGAGCGCTCCCAGCTCTCGAACAAGACGACGGCCATGCGGATCCTCATGAGCCGCCTCGTCGAGCTCGAGCAGGAGCGGCGCGAGGCGGAGCTCGCGGCCGAGCGCGGCGCCGCCCAGGACATCGGGTTCGGCAGCCAGATCCGCAGCTACGTGCTCCACCCCTACCAGATGGTCAAGGATCATCGGACCGGCGCGGAGGAGGGCAACACGCAGGCGGTGCTCGACGGCCGCATCGACGAGCGGATCCACGCCTACCTGCTTGCCCAGGCGGCTGGGAAGGTCGCTTGAGCTGGAGGTTCGCTACACTGCGCCGAGCAAAACGGGGGCGCGCCCCGCGGCCCAGGAGGCCGTCCGAGGATTCCGGCGTGCCTCACCGAACTTTCGCGTGGTGACGACGGCGCACGACCCCGAGCTTGCAGGAAAGGCCGAGACGGCGAACGGGGCGCCCCCCGGGACAGCGCTGACGGGGATGGACGCCTCGGCCCCTCGGGCGACGGGCCGGCCGATGATCGTGTTCGACTCGGTGACCAAGGTGTACGAGCCGAGCGTCGTCGCCCTGGAGGGCATCTCGCTGTCGATCGAGACCGGCGAGTTCGTCTTCCTCGTCGGACCCTCGGGGTCCGGCAAGTCGACCATGATCCGGCTGCTGCTGAAGGAGCTCGAGCCGACGAGGGGCCGCATCATCATCGGGGGCCGCGAGCTCGGGCGGCTCAAGCGCAAGCTCGTGCCCATCCTCCGGCGTAACATCGGCTGTGTCTTCCAGGACTTCAAGCTGCTCCCAAACCGGACGGCCTTCGAGAACGTCGCCTACGCCCTCAAGGTGCAAGGCGGGTCGAAGGCCGACATCCGCCGCAAGGTTCCGGAGGTGCTCGCGCTCGTCGGGCTCTCGCGCAAGGGGAGCTCCTTCCCGGACGAGCTGTCGGGGGGCGAGCAGCAGCGGGTCTCGATCGCGAGGGCTTTCGTCAACCAGCCGCCGCTGCTGATCTGCGACGAGCCCACGGGCAACCTCGATCCCGACACGTCTGTCGGGATCATGCAGCTCCTCTACCGCATCAACCGCTCGGGCACGACCGTCGTGATGGCGACGCACGACCGCGAGATGGTGGACAAGATGCGCCGGCGGGTGATCGCGCTCGAGGACGGGCATCTCATCCGGGACGAGCGCCGCGGCGGCTACGTCACCGACTGATGGAACGGGCGAGGCTCTTCGTCGGGGAAGCCTTCCGCTCTCTCTTCGGCAACCTGTCGACGACGATCGCGGCCACGATGACCGTGCTCATCGGCATGTTCTTGCTCGGCCTGTTCATCGCGCTCGGGTCCTGGGTCGTGTCCTGGACGGACAGCGTGAAGGACGAGGTCCTCGTCAAGGTCTTCTTCGAGAAGGACGTGAAGGACAAGCAGGTCAACGCCGTCAGGGAGCAGCTCATCGCCATGCCCGAGGTGAAGGCGATCGTCTTCGTCTCGCCGGACGACGCGCTCGAACGGATGCGCAAGGAGTTCCCCGAGCTGACGAGGAACCTCGCCTCGAATCCTCTCCCTCCGGCCTTCGAGGTCACGCCGGTCGACGCCGAGCAGGTGGAGGTCGTCGCCGCCAGGCTCGACCCTGCGCCGGCCGGGGTCGACAAGGTCGACTACGCGAAGGAGAAGACGGATCGCGTTCTCAAGGTCGCCGGGATCATCGAGCTCGTCTTCCTCATCGCGTCGGTCATCCTCCTGGCCGCGTCGATCATCCTCATCGCCAACACGATCCGGCTGTCGATCTTCGCCCGCCGGCGCGAGATCGAGGTGATGAAGCTCGTAGGTGCGTCGAACTGGTTCGTTCGCGGCCCGTTCATGCTCGAGGGCCTCATCTGCGGCTTCGTGGGCAGCCTGGCGGCCGTGCTGCTTCTCCTGCTCGGACGAGAGCTCGCACTTCCAGCGATCTTCAGCGACACGATTCGCGACGCCAGCTCGGACGTCCAGGCATGGAGCTTCGAGATCGTCGCGCTGATCCTGATCGGCGCGGGCTTCCTGCTCGGGGCCATCGGCTCGGGGCTCACGCTGCGCAGGTTCCTCCGGGTCTGAGGGGCCGTCAGGAACCCTCGGTCACCCTCCGGACACGCTCGTAGCCAGCGCAGCGCCGCCTCGCGCCCGTCTTCCTTGAGCACGGCAAGGCCGCGCCGATGGGCGCTCACCGAGGCGGCCGGGACGGGGCCCGAGGCGGCCGGGACGGGGCTATAGTGCGATCACGGCCAAGTCCCGGATGAGACGAGCAGGTGCGATCGCCTGCGGCGCGGTGGCGCTTGGAGGCGTATTTGCCGTGGGCTACGCCGCCTTTCACGAGGACGAGGCTCCTCCCTCGGCGGCGCGCGGACCGGTGTTCCACCACGGGCCGATCTACGGCTACGGGAGTCCACCCCTCGCCACGCCGCCGGAGCAGCCGCCGACCGCGCTCGACGAGGTCCGCCTGGCCCTCGCGCGCGAGTACTACCGGCACGTCTCGCCCGTCTGGCTCGCGGAGGACTCGATCCAGGAGATCCTCGAACGGCTCGACGATCCCTACACCGAGTACCTGAGCCCCGCGGAGTACGAGGCGTTCCGGAACGGCCTCGACCAGCGGTACTTCGGCGTCGGTCTCAGGCTCGACGTCGAGGAGCACGGCCTCGTCGTCACGCGCTCCTTCGCCGGGCCGGCCCGGGAGGCGGGGATTCGCCCCGGCGACGTGATCGTCTCCATCAACGGCCAGTCGCCAAGCGGCCTGCCCCTCGACCAGTCGCTCGCGCTCTTCGAGGGCGAGGAGGGCACGACGGTCCGACTGACCGTGGAGCGGCCCGGGCGGCGGAAGGCCCTCGACTTCGAGCTCGTACGCGGCCCCATCGAGGTTCCCGCCGTCCGCTCGCGCCTCATGAAGACCGGGGGCAAGCTCGTCGCGTACATCCGACTCCGCGCGTTCTCAGAGGACGCCGCGGCGAGGGTGGGTCAGGCGGTCGAGCGCAGGATCGCCCGTGGAGCGGACGCGCTCATCCTCGACCTGCGCGGAGACCCCGGGGGGTTCGTCGAGCAGGCGATCCGGGTGGCGTCCCTCTTCCTCGACAGCGGGATCGTCTGCCGGACGAGCGGCGCGAACCAGGAGAGCCGCGCCTACACCGCGACGGGTGCGCCGCTCGACACGGAGCGACCGCTCGTCGTGCTCATCGACTCGACCACCGCCAGCGCCTCGGAGATCGTCGCGGGCGCGCTGCGCGACAACGACCGCGCCGTCATCGTCGGGGAGCGCTCGTACGGGAAGGCGACCGTCCAGTCCATCGTCGCGCTCGGGAACGGGGGCGCGCTGAAGCTCACGACCGCGACGTACCTCACTCCCTCCGGCACGAGCATCGCCGGACGGGGCATCAAGCCCGCCGTCAAGGCCGTCGACGACCCGACCACGCGTCCGGACGAGGCCGTCGTCGCCGCGGCGAGCGTCGTGCTCGAGCAGCTGGCGAGCGCCTCTTCCGCGCTTGACGGCTGAGGATCCGCCGCCGCGCGGGGAACAGCCAGCGCCGGCCGACCCGGTCGTCTGCGAGCTCGCGAAGCGCGGGAAGCTCCTCGTCGGGGAGCCGTACTTCGATCCGCGGGCCCCGATCGTCCTGGACCGCCGCGGCGCGGGCGACGCGGCCGTCGGCGACCTCGTCGTCGTGAGGACGGGCCGCGGCAGAGCACGGATCGAGCGAGCGCTTGGCTCCACGCGCGACGTCGGCGCCGTCCTCACGGGGCTCCTGTACCACACGGGGACACGCGCGATCCCCGAGCGCGACCCGGAGGCCGACGCCGAGGCCGATCGCCTCCCCCCGGACCCGGACGGCGCCGAGCCCGGGCGCGTGGACCTGCGCTCGCTGCCGGCGTTCACGATCGACCCCGACGACGCACGGGACTTCGACGACGCGATCTCGATCGTGCGCGACGGAGCCGGCGTTCGCGTGTGGGTCCACATCGCGGACGTCTCACGCTACGTGGTGCCCGGGTCCGCCCTCGACCGGGACGCGGCGGAGCGAGCCCTCTCCGTGTACGTGCCGGGCCAGGTCGAGCCGATGCTGCCGGAGCGCCTCGCGAGCGGTCTCTGCAGCCTGGCGCCGCATCGAGACCGCTCCTGCGTCACGGTCGAGGTGCCGTTCTCCGAAGGGCTCGACCCCGGCGAGCCGCTCTTCTACCGCAGCCTCATCCGCAGCCGCGAGCGTCTCACGTACACGCACGTCGAGGCGATCCTCACGGGCCGGGAACGCGCGGCGCCGGAGCTTTCAGAGGCGCTCCACCTCGCCGAGCGGCTCGCGTCCGCTCTTCGAGGCCGGCGGTACCGTCGCGGGGCGCTACGGATCGAGACCGGCGAGATCGCGTTCGAGCTCGACGACGACGGCGGTGTCGCGCGTGCGTGGATCGAGGCCGAGCCGCTCGCGCACGCCCTTGTCGAGGAGCTGATGATCCTCGCGAACGAGGCTGTCGCGAGCGTGCTGTCGAGCAGGCGCCGAAGCGCTCTCTACCGCGTGCACGAGCGCCCCGATCCCCAGTCGGTCGCGCTGCTGCTCGCGAAGCTCGAGGCGCTCGAGGTGCCCACGCCGCCGGAGCCTGACCACCTCACCCCGAGCGAGGCCGCTCGCCTCTCCGCACGGGTGAGCGCCCGCGTCGCCGAGTACGCCGCGCAATCGGGACGGGGAGCGGAGGCCTTCCCTGCGCTCGTGCTCCGCTCGCTCAAGCAGGCGCGCTACGACACGCGAAACCTCGGTCACTCGGGGCTCGCGAGCCGCGCCTACTGCCACTTCACGTCGCCGATCAGGCGCTACCCCGACATCGTGTGCCACCGCGCCCTGCTCGCCGAGCTCGGGCTCTCGGACGATCCGCTGCCCGACGATCTCGCCGAGCTTGCCGAATGGTCGTCGATCCGCGAGCGCGAAGCCGCCCAGGTCGAGTACGGGGCCGACGCCATCTGCCTGGGCCGGCTCCTCGAGCGCCGCCTCTTCGACCTGGGGTGGGATGCGGAGCTTCCCGGAGAGGTGATCGGCGTCATCGGCTCCGGCATCTTCGTCCGCTTCGACGGCGTCTTCGAAGGCTACGTGCCCGCTCGCAGGCTGCCCGGCGACTACTTCGAGCCGGACGCGCTCGCGACCGCCCTCGTCGGCCGGCGGACCGGGCGTCGCTTCCGTCTCGGCGACGAGATCGCCGTGAGGGTCGAAGGCATCGATCAGACGTCCGGAAAGGTGAATCTCGCTCTTTGCGAGAAATTCCCACGTCGGTGACCTTGCATTCACAGGGACGGCGTCGTAGTGTCCCGTCTGCGCCGAGCACGGGGCGCGAGTAGGCCGAAGCCCTCCCGGGCGGCAGTACGCGGAAGCGGAGCGTCGGTCGGGGAGGTGGACGAAAGCGTCACCGGCTCGGCGAATTCTTTGCACGGAGCCCGCTGCGCGGACTCCGTGCTTAGGAGCCTCTCTGGGATCCCAGGCCTGCGTCGCCGTACAATCGCTTCCGTGGCGAGGCGCTCCGGCACGAGGACGATCGCGGAGAACCGCCGTGCGCGGCACGACTACGAGCTGCTCGAGCGCTTCGAGGCCGGCATCGCGCTGACAGGCACGGAGGTGAAGTCGCTGCGGGCCAGGAAGGCGAGCATCCAGCACGCGTTCGGCCAGCTTCGCGACGGCGACCTGTACCTGGTCGGGGCCAACATCCCCGAGTACCCTCAGGCCAACCGTGCGAACCACGATCCCGATCGCGACCGCAGGCTGCTGCTGCATCGGCGCGAGATCGACTCGCTCGCCGGTCAGGTGCACGAGAAGGGGCTCACGCTCGTGCCCACGCGGCTCTACTTCAAGGACGGCCGCGTGAAGCTCGAGCTCGCGCTCGCCCGCGGCAAGGCCGCCCGCGACCGCCGCCGCGACATCGCCGAGCGCGACGCACGCCGGGAGATCGAGCGGGCGCTCAAGGCGCAGCGCTACGGCTAGACCGGCGCTACACTTCGTTCACAAACATACGGGGGCGACCAGGTCTCGACGTGGTCGGTTCTCCGGCAGAGCTGCGAG
>CAZCIJ010000144.1:0-8082 GCA_964498265.1 uncultured Gaiellales bacterium
GCCGCCGCCGGGTCCAGGATGCGCACGTCGGGTCCGACGTCGATCCGCAACGTCGGGCCCTCCGGCGCCTCCGGGGTCGTCTCCGCGCCGGTCGTGCCAGCCGCCGTCTCACCGGGTGGGACCTCGCCGCCGCTCGTGGGCTCCTCCCCGGTCGCGACCTCCGCCGCTCCCGTGCCGGCCGAGGTATCGCCCGAGGAGGCGCTGGTGCAGCCCGCCGCGAGAGCCGAGGCGCACACGAGAACCACGCACCATGCGGCTGGAAGGCGCACGCGAGCAGATGGTAGCCGCCGACCCGGCGGCCGCGGCAATCCCTACGCGCTCGGCAGCGTGAACGAGATGCGGGCGCCTCCGCCCGGGCGGCTCTCGGCCCAGATCCGCCCGCCCTGCGCCTCGACCAGGCCACGGGCGATGGCGAGGCCGAGCCCTGCCCCGCCGCGGCCGGGCGTCCTGGCGCGATCGCCACGCCAGAAGCGATCGAAGGCCCGGCGCTGGTGCTCCACCGGGATGCCCTCGCCCGTGTCCTCGACCGTGACGCAGACCTCCCGCTCGCGCCGCTCGACGAGGACGGCGACCGATCCGTCCGAGGGGGTGTGGTGCAGCGCGTTCGTCAGCAGGTTGTAGAGGACGCGCTCGACCTTGTCCGGAGCGCAGCGAACGGGCGGCACCCGCTCGTCGACGAGGGCCCGCAGCGTGACCTTGCGCGCTACCGCCTCGGCCTCCAGGCCGCGCAGGCACGACTCGACGAGACCGGGGAGCGGCGCCTCGGAGATCTCAACGGTCAGCGCGCCAGCGTCGATGCGGGCGAGCTCGAAGAGGTCGTCGACGAGCCTGCTGAGCGTGCGTACCTGCTCGCGCATCGCCGGGAGGTAACGCTCAGGCTCGGCGAGCCCGTCCTCGAGCGCTTCGAGCATCGCCTGCATCGAGGCAAGCGGGGCGCGCAGGTCGTGGCTCGCCCAGGCGACGAGTTGGCGGCGCGCGTCGAAGAGGCTCTCGAGGTTGTCCGCCATCTCGTTGAAGGAGGCCGCGAGCTGTGCGAGCTCGGCTGCGCCGGTCTCGGGAGCCCGGACGGAGAGGTCTCCTTCGGCGAGTTCCGACGCCGCCTCCCGCACGCGCTGGATCGGACGCATGATCGAGCCTGCGAGGACGAGCGCGCCGACGATGGCGGCCGTGGACGCGGCGACCGCGACGACGAGGACGGTCAGGTCGTGCTCCGAGCTGAACATGACGACGCCGGAGAGCAGGACGGCGGCGAGCGGCAGGGCGACGGCTAGCAGGCCGAGACCGAGCAAGCGCGACCGGATCGTGGGCAGCCGGCTCAGCGCGAGCGCGGCGAGCACGCCTCCGGCGAGCGTGGCGAGGGCGACGATCGCCGCGAAGGCGATCACGGCGGCGAGAAGCGGTAGCCGACACCCCAGACCGTCTGCAGGAAGCGCGGATGAGCGGGGTCGTCCTCGATCTTCTCGCGCAGACGGCGCACGTGGACGGTGACCGTCCCCGTGTCCAGCGCGGCCGAGTAGCCCCAGACGCGATCCATGAGCTGGTCGCGGGAGAACACCTGCCTCGGGTGGCGCGCGAGGAACCAGAGCAGGTCGAACTCCTTCGCGGTCAGGCGGAGCTCGCTGCCCGCCTTCCGGACCTCTCGGGTCATGGCGTCGATCGTCAGATCGTCGAACGCGAGCCGCTCGGGTGCGACGAGCGAGGGCGACGTGCGGCGCAGCACCGTCCGGATCCTCGCCACGAGCTCGCGTGGGGAGAACGGCTTCGTCACGTAGTCGTCCGCCCCCAGCTCGAGGCCGACGATCCGGTCTGCCTCCTCTCCTCGCGCCGTGAGCATGATGACGGGCAGGTCGGACCGGTTTCGGATCCAGCGGCAGAGCTCGAGGCCGTCGACCCCGGGCAGCATGAGGTCGAGCACCACGAGAGTGGGCTTGCCCTGCTCTACGAGCTCTCGCGCGCGTAAGCCGTCCGCGGCTTCGAGCGTCCGGTAGCCCTCGCGCTCGAGGTAGCTGCAGACCACTTCCCGAACGATGGGCTCGTCGTCGACGACGAGAACCGTGGCCACGCTCGCATTCAACTCCCTGAATTGTTACGCGCGGATGAAATCTGCTCTCACACGGAGCCGGGGAGACCGACGAGCTCACCGGAGACGGAGACGAGGCCGTCCCCGGCAAGCGCCGCGACGGCCTCGCCGTCGAGCCCTGAGAGCTGCTGCGGTCCGTCCATGACCGCGCACAGCGTCCGTGCCCGCCGCTGGCGGAAGGACCCCTCGAACGGTCCCTGCCTTCGTTGGGGCTCGAAGCGCATCCCGCGCGAGGGACAGCCCCGCGCGAGCGGGCACACCCGGCAGCGAGGGAGGCGCGCGAGGCAGACCGTCGCTCCGAGGTCCATGAGCGCGGCGGCGCTCTCCGGCCCGAAGTCGTGCCCCGAGCGCTCGAGGACCCGTCGCACGTTCGTGTCGACGGGAAGCACCGGCCGCCCGAACGCGAAGCGCGCGACGGCGTCCGCGGTGTAGCGCCCAACCCCGGGAAGCTCGGTCAGGTCCTCGGGCCAGCCTCGCTCGGCGATCCGTCGTGCGGCCCGGTGCAGGCTGACGGCGCGGCGGTTGTAGCCGAGACCCTGCCACTCCTGGATCACGTCTGCGATCGACGCGGCGGCGAGCGCCTCGACCGTCGGCCAGCGTGCGCACCACGCGCGGTAGCGGGGGACGACGCGCGTGACCTGCGTCTGCTGGAGCATCACCTCGCTGACGAGGACGGCATACGGGTCTCGCGTGCGGCGCCACGGCAGGTCGCGGCCGCTCCGTCCGAACCACGCCGCGAGCGCCCCCTGCGCGTCGAGGCCCTCTCCGTCCATCGGGTGGAGACGCTACCGCCCGCACCGGCGTGTGCGAAGCCGGACGGTCGGCGCCTGCCCCGGTCGCCGGCTGCTCCGGCCCGGCCGCCCGAGCACGGCGCCTTTGTTGGCGGACGCTCAGGAATAGCTGAGGGAACGCTCACCGTCACCCGCTAGAGTCGCGTGGGCTGTGGGCGGACTTGCGCGGTGGACGGCGTTCACAGTCGTGCTCGTCGCGTTGCTCGCGGCCGGTTGCGGCTCGTCGGTGGACGAGGCCTCGCGCGAGCCGCAGGTCGACACCGGCGCCATTGGCGACGTCGACGTGCGATCGCCCAAGCCTCCCGCGCAGCGGCTCGCGGAGGCCCAGCGCGGCAGGCCCGTCGATCCGAACAGCCGGCTCGTGAGGGGCATCCAGCGCGAGCTTCGGGCGCTGGTGCGCGCCTGCAAGGAGATGCGCGCGACCATCACCGATCTGGCGCTGGACGCGCACCAGCAGCTCGCCGGAGCGGGTCAGGAGGTGCCGATCCTGCGAATCCTGCGCGCCGTGAGACGCTCGATCGCGTCCTCCGGCGAGCAGGTGCAGTGCCGCCGAGCCTTCATCGCCCTCGTAGACGTCAAGAGCTAGCCTCTGGTGCCGCCTCTCATGACGTTTGACTCGAACCACCCGTAGCTTGGAGGCCGCGCTTGCGGCCGCTTCGCGGCCAAACGTCGAGGACCGGGCGACCGCGAACGCCGTCGCCGGCTGGGCCGACGCAGCTGCTCGAGCGTCTTCCCTCGCGTCTCGATCCCGAGCGGGAGGGTGATCCCGACTGCGAGCGCGCAGGCTCCCGCGATGCCGAAGAGGACGGGGCTCGTGCCGAAGTCGTCGACGAGGACGGGAAAGAAGACGCCGAGCGCGGCTCCGAGCTCGCCCATGCCGGCGGCGAGGCCGTGGCCTGCTCTCGGACGGACTGGGGGTAGATCTCCGACGGTATCGCGTAGGTGGTGGCGTTGGGAGCGATGTTCGTGAACGTGTTGAACAGCACGAATCCAGGCGATTGCCATGCCCAGGCGCTCGGATCCACCTTCGAGCCCTTCCGTGAGCCCCAGGAAGACGAGCGCGAGCGCCATCGCCGCGAAGCCGGTGAGCAGGGGGATGCGACCGACCCGGTCGACGAGCGCGATCGCGAACGCGAAGCCGATCACGAGGAACACGTCGAGGATCGCGGTCCCGCGACCCGGAAGCCGGCGCCGCCCAGCCGCAGCTCCGTGGCTCATGCGCGAGCTGTCACCGCTGTCGTGGAGAGCGGGAGGTTCCGGGAAGGTGGCGATCCGGTGAACGCGGCTTCTCGCCCCCGGCGGTCGCAGGCGTCCAGGTTCTGCCGCGAGGGCACCGGCGGGGGCGTTCAGATGGACTGAGCAGGAGGAGGTGGGCTCAGCCCGCTCGCCAGGCTAGGCAGCGAGGCTGCGCGGCGAAAGGCCCCTTCACCAGAGCGACACGGCTCGGTAACCGGTTCGGCGCGGTGCGGCGGCGCGCGACCACCTCGATCCAGCGCTCGCCGCTCGCCTGCGGGACGGGCGTCAGAACTCGCCCTCGACGACGGGCTCGGTGGCTCTCTCCTCCTGCGGGGTCGGACGGTGGCGCTGTCGCAGCTCATAGGCGAGGAAGGGGTAGAAGAAGACGCTGAGCATGCCGGCGCCGATGAGGGCGGCCGCGGTGTCGCTGGGCATGAGGCCCTCCGAGGTCCCGATCGACGTGATGGCCACGATCAGGGGCAGCCCGGTGGCGGCGAGGAGCGCCAGCGGCGCAAGCTCGAAGCGCGGAACGGCGCGCCGTGCCAGCACGACGGCCGGCAGCCCGCGGACGACGAGCAGGAGGACGAAGAAGATCGGCAGCTCGATCAACGCCCTCGTGCTGCCGAGCAACGCGTCGAGGTCGAAGGTGATCCCGGTGACGATGAAGAAGATCGGGACGAAGAAGCCAAAGGCCATCCCCTCGAGCTTGGCGCGCACGGTCTCGCCCGACTCCCCTTGCGCGACGAGTCCGACGATCATGCCTGCGGCGAACGCGCCGAGGAGGATGTCGAGGCCGACGCGGTCGGCGACGAACACGAGCGCGAGCAGGATGGCGATGGACAGCCGCACGCCGAGCTGAGCGCTCGAGTGCATGGTCTCTTCCACGAGCCGCACGACGCGCGGCGGCCGCGCTCGCAGCGCCAGGGCTCCCACCACGCCGGCGACGGCGACGAAGCCGACGAGGAGGCCGACGGTCTCTATGCGATGCGAGCTTCCCTCGAGGACGACCGCGATGGCGACGATGGGGCCGAACTCGCCGACGACGCCGAAGGCGACCGCGTACCGGCCGAACGGAGTCCCGAGCTCCCCGCTGTCGCGGAGGATCGGCATCAGCACTCCCAACGCCGTCGTCGTCAGCGCGAGCGAGCCGAGCGCCCATGGCGCGGTGCCGGTCTCGTGGAGGGCGATGCCCAGGGTGAGGGCCAGGACGACGGATGCGAACCAGCCCCAGGCGGCAAGGCGAATCGGCTTGCTGCGGATGACCGCGTAGTCGATCTCGAGGCCGGCGAGGAAGAAGAGAAAGGCGAGACCGAGCTGGCTGAAGAAGTCGATCAGGTCGTCGGTCCGCACGACGTCGAGAACCTGCGGGCCGAAGAGGATGCCGAGGCCGATCTCGGCGACGATCACCGGGAGGCGAATCCGCGACGGCAGATCGGCGAGCAGCGGTGCGAGCACCGCCAGCGCGCCGATGATCGCCAGCACCTTCAGATCGAACGTCATCGCTCGGTCTTGCCTTCCTCGTGACGGCTGATCGGCGGCGACGGCACCATCGGCGGGTGGCCAGAGCTTAGAGCGACGTCGACGGGACCGCCTGCTCCGTCCCGCGCGAGAACCCGAAGGCTTGGGCGACGAGCTCGTACGAGCGCCGGCGAGCAGCGTGATCGTGGGCGACGGTCACGACCATCACCTCCTCGGCGCCGTACTCGCCGGCGACGCGCTCGAGGCCGTCGCGAACCGTCTCCGGCGACCCCACGATCGAGCGCCGGGCCTGCACCCACCCGTCGGCTCCACCCTGGGCGGCGAGGAATCGCGTCGCGGTCTCGGGCGTGGGGACCGGGACGAGCCGGCCGCGCCGCAGGAGCGTGAGCACCATCCTGTGGCTCGACGCCAGCCACTCTGCCTCGCAGTCGCTCTCGGCGCAGATCGCCGAGACGGCGACGACGACTCGCGGCGCGGCGAGGCGCGCCGACGGGACGAACCTCTCGCGGTACGTTTGCGCGATTCCCGCGCCGGACGGGTTGATGAAGTCGGCGAAGGAGTACGGGAAGCCGAGCTCGGCGGCCCAGACGGCGCTGTCTGGCGACGAGCCGAGGAGCCAGAGCTCGGGCTTCTCCGGCCGCCCGGGCAGCGTGGCCAGCCGTGCGAAGGGATGCTCCTCGGGGAAGGCGTCGTCGATGTACGCGGCGAGCTCCGCGAGCTGCTCGGGAAAGTCGTCGGGCGCGAGCTGGCGCCGGTCCCGCTGGAGCGCGACCGCCGTGTGCGGGTCCGTTCCGGGCGCGCGGCCGATCCCGAGGTCGATGCGGCTCGGGTACAGGCCGCTGAGGACGCTGAACGTCTCGGCGACCTTGAGCGGGCTGTAGTGGGGCAACATCACGCCGCCGCTGCCGACGCGAAGCCGCGGAGTCGCCGCCGCGATCGCCGAGATCAGCACCTCGGGGCTCGTGCTCGCGAGCGCGGGCGTGGCGTGGTGCTCGGCGACCCAGTAGCGCCGATATCCCAGCCGATCGACGAGGCGCGCGAGGTCGATCGAGTTGTGCAACGCGTCGGCGCCGGTCGCTCCTTCGGGCACCGGCGACTGGTCGAGGACGCTGATCTCAAGCGAGGTGCTCATCTGCGGCTGGCGGGGGCCGGCGGGCCGGGTGCAGGGGATGGTAGACAGGATGGAGCCGCAGCCCTGCGGGCGGAGGCTTCATCCTGTCTAGCGTGTACGCGGATGGTCCGCGTTCGCTTCGCGCCGAGCCCGACCGGCCCGCTCCACCTGGGCGGGGCGCTGACGGCTGCCGCGAACCGCCGCTTCGCCGACGAGCACGACGGCAGGATGCTGCTGCGAATCGACGATACGGACATCGCGCGGCGCGATCCGGCGGCCGAAGAGGCGATCTTGCGCGACCTCGAGTGGCTCGGACTCTGCTGGGACGAGGGGCCGGTGCGCCAGAGCGAGCGCGGCGACCGCTACCGGAAGGCGGCAGAGCGGCTGCTGCGCGGAGGGACGGCCTTCGAGGACGAGGGCGCCGTGCGCTTCGCGCGAGAGCGCCGGCCGACGCTGCTGCGCGCCGACGGCACGGCGACCTACCATCTCGCGAGCGTCGTCGACGACGCCGACTTCGGCATCACGCACGTCATCCGCGGCAGGGATCACCTGCCGAACACCGATCTGCACCGATCTCTCGCCCGGGCGCTCGGGGCGGAGCCGCCGGAGTACGTCCATCACGGCCTCATCCTCGGCCCGGACGGCAGCAAGCTCTCGAAGCGTCACGGCGGGGCCTCCGTCGCCGACGTGCGCGGGCGGGGGATCCCGCCCGAGGCGGCGCGGGCCTACCTCGACGAGCTCGACCTGCCGCGCTCCGACGTGCATCTCGACCTGCACAGGCTCGCGCGGCTCTCGGTGGACGCCATCGCTGCGCTTCCCGGCGAGGAGCTTGCGGCGCGAGCCGGGGCTCCGGCCGGGCTCGCGCCCGCGCTCAGGGGAGCGCGGACGCTTGTCGAGGCTCGCGAGTACGCCCGGCAGATCCTCGACGAGCCCGCCGCGCCGCAGCTCGACGAGGCGGGACGCCTGACGCTCGAGCGCTTCCGCGAGCTCCTCCGCAGAACACCTGGCGCCCTCGACGAAGCGAGCGCGCGCGAGCTCGTGCGCGAGCTCAAGGCAGTTGGCGGCGACCTGCGCGCTGTCAGGCTCGCCCTCACCGGCGGGGAGCGGGGGCCGGAGCTGTGGGCCGTTATCCTCGCTCTGCCGGTGGAGGATGCGTTGCGGAGGATCGATGCGGCTCTATAGCACGCTTACGCGCCGGCTCGAGCAGCTGCCGCAGCCGCCCGGCCCAGTCGGCATGTACTTCTGCGGGCCGACGGTCTACCAGCGCATCCACGTCGGCAACGCGCGACCATACGTCCTCTCGATGTGGCTGAAGCGCTGGCTCGAGCACACGGGCTACGAGGTCACCCTCGTCGAGAACATCACCGACGTCAACGACAAGATCT
>CAZCIJ010000145.1:0-7995 GCA_964498265.1 uncultured Gaiellales bacterium
GAAGATCCACTTCTGGCTGACCTTCGTCGCTTTCAACGTCACGTTCTTCCCGCAGCACTACGTCGGGCTGCGCGGGATGCCGCGACGCGTCGCCGACTACGCGCCCGAGTTCCACGACTGGAACATGGTGAGCTCGGTCGGCGCGTTCGTGCTCGGCGGCGCGACCTTGATCTTCGTCTACAACATCGTCGTCAGCTGGCTTCGCGGCGAGCCGGCTCCGTCGAACCCGTGGCGGGCGCTCACGATCGAGTGGCAGGTCTCCTCGCCGCCGCCGAAGTTCAACTTCGACGAGATCCCGACCGTGGTGGGCGGCCCGTACGAGTACGGGGTGCCCGGGGCGCGGCACGCGATCATGCACCGCGAGCCCGTGGAGGTCGGCGAGCCCGTGAAGGTCGGGTCGCCGTGACCGCCGCGCCGCGTCACGTCCTCGTGCTCGCCAACGAGACGGTCGCCGGCCTGACGCTGATCGAAGCTCTCGAGGAGCGTGCCTCCGCCGGTCCTATCCGCGTCACGGTCGTCTGCCCCCAGAACGAGCCGCGCGCCGGCTACGTCGTGTACGAGGGGAGCCGGGCCTCGGCGGCCGAGCGGCGTCTCCGGCGGACGCTCGATCTCCTGCACGAGGCGGGCATCGCCGCGCGCGGGGCCGTCGTCGATCCCGACCCGCTGCAGGCGTTGCGCGACGCCGTCTACAGGTACGAGCCGGACGAGATCATCATCTCGACCCATCCGCGGACCCGGTCCGGCTGGCTGCGGGGCGACCTCGTCGAGCGTGCCCGCAAGGCCGTGGACGTGCCGGTGAGCCACGTGGTCGTGGACCTCGAGTCCTCGCGAGAGCAGGCGCACGTGCTCGTGCTCGCCAACCAGACCATCGTCGGCGGCGAGCTGCTCGCCGCCATTCGCGAGCGCGCGCAGCAGTCGCCCGCGCACTTCACGCTCGTGGCGCCTGCGGACGAGCCGGGAGCTCGGCGCCGACTGGCCGCCGCGCTCGCCCGCCTGCACGAGCACGGCATCGACGCGTCCGGCCATCTCGGCGACCCCGATCCCTTCACGGCCGCGGTCAACGCGCTTCACGACGAGCGAATCGACGAGCTCGTCGTGTCGACGTTTCCTCAGGCGTCCTCGGGCTGGCTGCGCCGCGACCTGATCGGGCGGCTGCGCGGCGCGACCGACGTCCCCGTGCGGCACGTGGTCACGGAGTCGTCGACGCTGGAGGTGGCCTCGTGAGCGCGGTCGCCGAGGCCCACGTCCACGGGCACGGAGACCATCCCCCAGCCGCGCACCGGAGCTCGCGGGCGACCCCCGTGCTGCTCGGCATCTACCTCTTCATCGCCTCGGAGGCGATGCTCTTCGGCTCCTTCTTCGCGGCGTACTTCTTCGCGCGGGTGAACACCCCGTCGCCCGTGTGGCCGCCGGAGCCCTACCACCTGCCCGTCTACCTCGCCCTGCTGAACACGCTCATCCTCCTCACGTCGAGCTTCACGGTCCACTGGGCGACGCGCTCGATCAAGCACAACTACCGCAACGGTCTCGTCGCCGGCCTGGGTTTGACGATGCTCCTCGGGCTCACGTTCCTGCTCATCCAGATCATGGAGTACCTGCGAATCGGCTTCAGCCCCCGCGACCTCGCGTTCGGCTCGACGTTCTACGGGCTAACCGGGCTGCACGGCATGCACGTGTTCGTCGGTCTCTGCCTGCTCACGTTCGCGTTCTCGCGGTCACTGCGAGGTCACTTCTCCCCGCAGGCGCACCTGGGCGTGGAGGTGCCGGCCATCTACTGGCACTTCGTCGACGTCATGTGGGTGATCGTCTACACGACGGTCTACGTCATCTGACCTTTCGGGTCAGATGACGAATTCATGGCTAGTCTTTCTCCCGGAGGGAGAAAGACGAGGAATCCGATCCGCACCGAGGCGGAAGCGTTCAGCTTCGTCGTCGTCATCGGCCTCGCGGCGGTGGCGATCGGGCTCGGGGCCTGGCTGGGCGGCAAATGGGTTGGGCTGGGAGTCTTCATCGGCCTCGCCGTCGGGGCCGGTGCGGCGCTCTTCCTCACCTCCGAGCCGAGGGTTCGCGAGCCCGCCATCTGGGAGCGACCTCGCGGCGGGCAGCACGGGAAACGGGTGCTCGTCGTCGCGAACGAGACCGTGGCGGGGCGCTCCCTCCTCGACGAGATCCTCTACCGCACGCGGGGGGGCGGCGCAGACGTGCTCGTGGTGGCTCCGGCCCTGCCGGGACACGTTCGCTACTGGACGTCCGACGTCGACGGCGCGCGCGCCGCGGCCCAGCGTCGCCTCGACGCCTCCCTCGCCGCGCTTGCCCGCGCCGGCGTCCAGGCTCGAGGCGAGGTGGGGGACGCCGATCCGCTCCAGGCGATCGAGGACGCGCTCCGGACGTTCGGCGCGGACGAGATCATCCTGTCCACGCACCCGCCGGGCCGCTCGAACTGGCTCGAGCGCGACGTGGTCGGCCGCGCGCGGGAGCGCATCGACGCTCCGATCACGCACGTCGTCGTCGACCTCGAGCGCGAGCGGCCGGCGCCCGTCTCGAGAGGCGCCTGAGGCCCGGAACGGCGCGCCTGCGCGCGCCTTCCGGCTCACTGCCCCGCGTTCTGCGAGACGAAGTCGGCGACGGCGTCGATCTGCTGCTCGCTCAGGCGGTCTTCGAACGAGGGCATCTGACCGGCGCCGTTGGTGACCCGCTCGACGGCGAGCTCCTTGGATGGCATCGCCTCGTCGAGGTTGGGGCCGATGGTCCCGGTCGAGCCGGCGGCGGCGAGCGTGTGGCAGCTCCCGCACCCTGCCTGCTCGAAGATCGCCTCGCCCTCCGTTGCCGTGATCTCACCGCCCCCGCTCGGCGGGATATCCGGGTTTCCGGCGTAGCGCCCCACGTAGACGGCGATGTCCGCCGCCTGCTCGTCGGAGAGGCCGAGCTGCGACTGGCTCGGCATCCCGGAGCCGATGCCGGGAAAGGCGATCTGCCAGCGGACCACCCCGAGGAGGGTGCGCTGCTCGAACCCCTGCGCGCGGGAGGCGGCGAACGCGTCGTCGAGGTTGGGGCCGATGGTCCCGGTCGAGCCGGCGTCGGCAAGCGTGTGGCATGTCCCGCACTGCCCCTCGCCGAGGAACAGCTCCTTGCCGGCCGCCGCGTCGGCGCTGCTGGGATTCACCGTCCCGCCGCCGCCGATGTCGGTGCCGCCGCAGCCGGCGAAGACGAGCACGCCGAACACGCCGGCAAGGGCCAGGTACCACCGCACGGGGATACCCTAACCTCGCTCGACGAACACGTCCGACTCGAGCAGGTCGATCTGCTCCTTGATGGAGTTCGCGAGCGGGCTCTCCGGGTCGAGCTCGAGGAAGCGCTCGTATGCGGCGATCGCCGCCTCGCTGTCGCGGCCCGCGGTCGCCGCCTCACCGAGCTCCAGGAAGACCTGCGGGTCGTCCGGAGTCAGCTCGGCGATACGCTCGTACACGGCGATCTGATCCTGGTAGACGGCGTCGAGGCGGTCGCCGAGCTCGTTCGACTCCGCCTGGACCTGCGTTGTGCGCGCGTCGACGATCGGGTTCTGGCCGACCGCACCCAGGAAGCCGCTGGACTCCGGGAAGGCGTACACGCTCGAGCTGAACCCCTCCGGGCCGCCCGCGGTCCCGAGAACGGCCTGCTCCACGCTGATCTGCTGGGCGCGGCTCGCGTAGACGGCGGCGAGCTGCCGCAGCACGTCGACGTCGCCGGGTTGCAGCTCCAGGTACTGCTCCAGGGTGCTCGCAGCCTCCCCGAACTGCTGCTGGCCTTGGAGCACGTTCGCGAGCTCGAGAAGGGCCTGAGGATCGCCCGGGTTCTCGCTGACGTTCGCCCGCGCTTCTTCGAGGGAGGGTGTGTCGTCCCCTGAGAAGAAGTCCTGGATCGCGTCTCCGATGCCCGTTCCCCCGGCGCCGACGCCGAATGCGACGAAGCCGATCCCGAACGCCAGCGCGAGGAACACGAACATCCACTTCGCGTGCGTGCGCAGCCGCGTGAAGAACATCTGGTCCTCGGGCCGCGGCGCCGCCTTCGGCTTGCGGCGCAGCCTGAAGCTGCGCTCCTTGGGAACGGTCGTCTGGCTCGTCGCCTTCGGCTCCGGCTTCGCCGGCTTCTCGCGTACCGGCGGCGATGGCTCGGGCTGGGTTACCGGCGCGCTCGCCCGAGCATTCGCTCGCGGGCGGCGGCCGCGCTTCGCCGAAGCTCGCGCCACTCCGTCTCTCCTCTCGCGTACCTGGTCATGCCTCCCACGATGGTACGGCACACGCGTGCGGGCGCGCCGCCCAGAACGAGCGCGACCGCCGGATCCTCGATCGGGTCGAAGCTGGAGCCGGTGAGCGAGACGATGGCGAGATCGGCTCGCTTCCCGGGCACGAGCGAGCCGATCTCGTCCGCAAGGCCGAGCGCCCGCGCGGACCCGATCGTGGCGAGGCGGAGCGCCTCCTCGGCGGCGAGCGCGTCCGCTCGGCCCGCCGCCGCCCGAGCGAGCCAGATCGCCGCCCGCATCTCCTCGAACATGTCGAAGGAGGGCGTCGATGCGGGGCTGTCGGTGCCGAGCCCCACACGAAGGCCGGCGTCGAGAAACCGGCGCAGCGGCGCGGTCCCGCAGCCCAGCGCGGCGTTCGAGCGCGGGCAGTGGACGACGGCGACGTCGCTCTTCGCGAGCAGGGCGATCTCCTCGTCGTCCACGGTGACGCAGTGGACGGCGGTGACGGACGGTCCGAGCAGGCCCTCGTGCGCGAGCGCGCGGATTCCCGTCTCACCGAGCGGGGGCGGAAGGGCGATCGAGAGCTCAGACCAGGGCCCCTCTCCTCGCAGCAGCCACTCGCGCTCGGCCTCGCTCTCGCTCAGGTGGGTGGAGACGGGCAGGCCCAGCTCGAGGGCCGCCCGGTAGAGGGCCGGCGACGCCGTGTACGGGGCGTGGGGGGAGATGCCGAGGCGCACCTCGTCTCCGAGCACGCGCGCGATGCCACGTCGGTTCGCCTCGAACCGGGTCGTGATCTCGTCCGTCCCTGCGCCGAACACCTCGAGGAAGACGATCCCGCGCAGCCCGACCTCGGCGGCCGCCAGCGCCGCGGCTCCGCTGAAGCTGGCGTCTCCGACGGTCGTCACCCCTGAGGAGAGGCACTCCGCCGCGCCCGCGCGGGCGATGGCGAGCATGTCTTCCTCGTCGAGGCGCCGCTTGCGCTCCATGTGCAGCACGATCCACTCGCCGAACGGAAGACCGTCCCCGAATCCGGCGTACGAGGCGTACTCGAGGTGGCAGTGGGCGTTGACGAGCCCGGGAAGGATGACGGCGCCGTCGAAGTGCTCGCGCTCCCCGGGGAGCCCGTCCGCCTCCCCGACCGCCGTGATGCGGCCGTCCTCGACCGCCACCGCGCCGCGCTCGATCGGGGCCCCCTCGACGGGCAGGACCCACTCCGCCGAGTAGACCTTCAAGCTACGCCTTCAAGCTAAGTGCTCCCGCCAGAAGTACGCCCCGCTTCGCGCGGCTGCGAACGCTTCGCACGCCCGTGTCCTCGGTCGCCCCGATATGGCCTGGTGGTAACCGGGCGCGCGGTCAGCGCGCTCGTCCTTGGCCTGCTCGGTTCTCACCGGCGACTCATGATCGTACTTCTGGCGGAGAGCACTACGGCTGGCTGCCCGCGAGACCTTGCGCCTCGGCCGCCTCGGCTGCCGCCGCCGCGGCGGCCCAGCGCTTCTCGAACAGAGTGACGAGCCAGATGGATCCCTCGAAGAGGGCCAGGAGCGGAATCGCCTGCAGCGTGGTCGTGATCGGATCGACGCCGGGCAGGGCGACCGCCACGGCGAAGCAGAGGACGATGCCGAGACGCCGCTGCCTGCGCAGCTTGGCGGCGGTAAGCACGCCTATGCGCGCGAGGGCGAGAAGGAAGATGGGCAGCTGGAAGATGATGCCCATCGCCAGCGAGGTGATCGCCACGAAGGAGTAGTAGTTCTGGGCCCGGATCTGGATGATGTACTGCTCGGAGTCGAAGCCGAGCAGGAAGGGGGTGGCCGCCGGGAGCACCACGAAGTAGGAGAAGAGGATGCCTCCCGCGAAGAGGGCCGTGCCGAGAACGCCGAGGCGTGCGATCAGCTTCTGGTCGCGCTCCGTGAACGCCGGCGCGAGGAAGGACCAGATCTGCCAGACGACGACGGGAAGCGCGACGCAGAGCGCCGCGTACAGGCTGACCATGAACGAGGTCATGAAGGGCTCGGCCACGCCGAACGTCGTCGGCAGACGCCCTTCGAGCGGCTTGTTGAGGGCGTTGAGGACCTCGCCGCGGAAGCCGTATGCGAACCCGAAGGCGACCGCGACCGCGGCGAGCGAGATGATCAGCCGGCTCCGCAGCTCGTCGAGGTGCTCGACGAGCGTCACGCGGTCGCCGTGGCCTAGGCGACGCGGGAGGCGCACCGCCGGCCTAGGCTAGCGAGCGGGCTGCTCGGTCTCGGTCTGGGAGGGAGGCGCCGGCGCGGGCGCCGTCGGCTCGGCGGACGCCGCCGTGATCGCAGGCTGCTGCTCGTCGTGCTCCTCGTCCTTGGCCTTGCCGGTGATCGAGTCCTTGAACTCACGCATGCCGCGGCCCAGCGACCGGCCCATCTCGGGGAGCCTCTTCGGGCCGAAGACGAGGAGGAGCACGAGGAGCAGGAGCAGGATCTCCCAGAAGCTGATGTTCCCCATGGCCCCGAGGATACCACCGAACGGCGCGACTCAGGAAGGGTAGCCGTCCGTCGCATGACGCGGGCGTCGCGGCGTGACCCGACGCCGTCGCATGCCGGCGCGGCCGGCCGATGACCACCTACGCGCCGGCGGGAACCTCCTCGAGGTGCGCGGCGCAGATCCCGGGGCGCACGAAGGGGACGAGGCGATCGGCCTCGACATGGGCTCCCAGCTCGGCCAGCGCTCCCTGCATGAGGCCGAGATGGACGGCGCAGACGATCTTGCGGTAGTGGTCGGCCACCTCGCCGAAGGGGCAGCGCTGCATGAGGACCGTGTGGCCTGCGTCATCGGGCTCGAGCGTGGGATCGAAGCCCGCCTCCTCGAGCAGCTGCAGCACGGCGTCGATGTCCTCCGAGGCGGTCGACAGGGCGTGCGGCGGCCTTCGGGTGACGAGGAACCGACCCCAGGCGTGGCCGGCCTCCTCGGCCCGGTCGACTGAGTCGTCGCCGGACGAGGCGAGCGAGCTGGCGAGGATCTCGGCCAGGAGCTGGTATCCGGACGGCGCCTGCATCGGCTCCTCGGCGGCTGTCGGCTCGTAGACGAGCCGGGGGCGGCCGCGCCGGTGCCGCTCCTCCGGATGGACGGAGACGAGCCCTGCGCGGACGAGGACGCGCAGGTGCGACCGGACGGTGTTCACGTGCAGGCCCACGTCGCGTGCCAGCTTGCTCGCGTCCGCGGGCTTCTGCGAGGACCGGAGCGCATCGAGCAGCCTGGCCCGGCTCGGGTCGCTCAGCGCTCGGTGCAACCTTGCGTCGGTCGGCACGCTGTTGATTTTAAACGACTACGATGGTAGAAAACAATAGGCCGGCGGAAATCGCCGGGAGGAAATCGCCGGGATCCACTCGGACGACCACAGGAGACCAGGTTGGCGCTACTCGAGCTGAAGAACCTGCACGTCGCGATCGAGGACGGTGTCGAGATCGTGAAGGGTGTCGACCTGGTGATCGACACGGGCGAGGTGCACGCCGTGATGGGGCCGAACGGCTCCGGCAAGAGCACGCTCGCCTACGCGCTCATGGGTCATCCGGCCTACCAGATCACCGAGGGCGAGATCCTGCTCGACGGCAAGGACCTGATCGAGCTCGAGGCGGACGAGCGGGCGCAGCGAGGGATCTTCCTCGCCTTCCAGTATCCGCATGCCGTTCCGGGCGTGACGGTGACGAACTTCCTCCGCTCCGCCGTCAACGCCGTGCGGAAGGCGAAGAACAGTGGCGAGGACGACCCGATCCCGGTCGCGGAGTTTCGCCGTCAGCTGACGGAGG
>CAZCIJ010000146.1:0-7942 GCA_964498265.1 uncultured Gaiellales bacterium
GCGATGAGTGCCACCAGCAGGTTCCACGGAGAAAAACGCCGTGCCAGCAGGTCGGAGTAGCCCCAGTGCGTCGTGGCTTCCTTGCCGTTCAACAGTCCACTCTCGGCCAACAGCAGTGCACCCGAGCACACCGACGTCACCATGCCGCCGTTTTCGTGAACACCCCTTATCCATGCGGCGATCCGGCCAAAGTCAGCAGGCCAGGGGGCCGTCGGATCCAAGTCGAAGGTGGTCTGCGACGCCCTCATCCTCGACGAGGAGTCCCGGTCGGACACGTATCCCTACATCCAGGTCGACGAGTCCGACGTCGAGCTCGGTCACGAGGCGACCGTCTCGAAGATCGGCGAGGAGCAGCTCTTCTACCTCATGTCGCGCGGCCTCTCGGAGGCGGAGGCCTCGGCGATGATCGTCTCGGGATTCGTCGAGCCGATCACGAAGGAGCTCCCGCTCGAGTACGCGGTCGAGATGAACCGTCTCATCCAGCTCCAGATGGAGGGCTCCGTCGGCTGACGCCGACGGAGCCTAGAGGCCCGACTGGCTGCCGGGAGGCGCGAGAATGGAGATCACGAGGCTCGACTTCGTCGGCGTGCCTTCGCGCGACGCCGAGCGGTCGGTGCGCTTCTACGGCGAGGTGCTCGGCCTGCGTCGCGACGAGCGCTCCCAGTACGAGCTCTGGGCCGGCGAGACCTGCCTCGGCATCTGGGAGCCTGAGCGGCTCGGCGTGCCCTTCGAGCCGCAGCACAACGGGCACCTGGCGCTCCACGTCGAGGACGTCGAGGCGGCGCGCCGGGAGCTGGAGGCGAAGGGCGTCGAGTTCACGGGCGAGACGTTCGACACGGGCGCATGCAAGATGGCGCTCTTCCGCGATCCCGACGGCAACGACCTCATGCTTCACCACCGCTACGCGCCGTATGACTGAGACGGCGGCGCAGCAGCCGGTGACGATCGCGGGAGAGGCCCCTCGGGGCCTCTCCCGCGAGAGCGCCCTCGAGCGGTACCGCGAGCTGGAGGTGCCGACGAACGCCGAGGAGCACTGGCGCTTCACGGATCTGAGCGGCTTCGATCCGGACGACTTCGACGTCGCGGCCGAAGGAACCGGCGCACGCCCGGACTCCATGCTCTCGCTCGAGACCGCCGGCGCGGCCTTCGCCTCGGAGTCGGGCGTCGAGATCGTCGACGCGCCCGAGGGCGTCACCTTCGCGCCTCTCACCGAGCACCCGCTCCTCGGCGCGCTCGTAGGCGCCGAGGACAAGTTCTCGGCGCACAATGCCGCGTTGTGGCGACACGGCCTGCTCGTGCACGTGCCCAAGGGAGTCGAGCTCGACGGGCCTCTGTACGTCCGCGTGACGAGCTCGGCTCCGCAGAGCGCGCTCCTCTGGAGGCTCCTCGTCGTGGCGGAGGAGCTGAGCCGCTTCACGATCATCCAGGAGGAGGTGTCGAACTCGAGCGAGCTGGCCGCGTACACGAACCTCGCCGCCGAGCTCTTCATCGGGCCGGGAGCGAAGCTCGAGTACGTGTCGATCCAGAACCTGTCGCGCGAGACGTGGCACTTCGCGGGCCACCGGGCGCGGCTCGAGCGCGACGCGGAGCTCGACTGGGTCGCGGGCGGGTTCGGCTCCAAGAAGGGCAAGATCCGGATCGAGAACGACCTCGTCGGCCCCGGCGCGACCTCCCGGGTCACGGGCGCCTACTTCGCCGACGGAGCGCAGCACCTCGACTACGACACCTTCCAGGAGCACGCGGCGCCGCACACGACGTCCGACTTCGCGTTCAAGGGCGCGCTGCGCGACCGGGCAACGGCGGTGTGGCGCGGCATGATCCGCGTCGAGCCGGATGCGCAGAGGACGAACGGCTACCAGGAGAATCGAAACCTCATCCTCTCCGAGGAGGCCCACGCCGACTCGATCCCGGGCCTCGAGATCCTCGCGAACGACGTGCGTTGCACGCACGGAGCCACGTCGAGCCCCGTCGATCGCGACGAGCTCTTCTACTGCATGGCGCGAGGCCTGACGCGCGGCGAGGCCGAGCGCCTGATCGTCCGGGGCTTCTTCCAGGACGTGCTCGACCGGATCGAGCTCGAGCCCGTGCGCGACGCGGTCGCGCAGGCGCTCGAGGAGCGCATCCCGCGAGCCTGAGCTCGCTGCTCGACCGGCTGTCTCGACGCAGCTCTCAGAGGCCCTCGACGGCAGCTGCAGCACGCGGGGGCGCCTCGCTGGGGGCCGGCGCCCGACCCTGCTCCGCATGGATCAGCAGCCGCAGCGTCACCAGGAGGAGGAGGTTGAACGAGAGCGTGGCGAAGGCGAGCAGCTGGAGGTCGGCGAAGTCGAACACCTGGACGAAGAAGATGTTCACGAGCACGCCGCGCTCGAACCAGCGATAGGCGCCGAGCCGGGACGAGCGCAGGAGCGTGACCACTCCCACGACGTTCAGGACGACGACGACCGCGCTCGCGCCGAGCGTCGCCCAGCCCGAGAACCCGAGCTGGGGGCCGTTCACGGCGTCGTCGACCGACTCGAGGGTCGCACCGGGATCGTTGGCGGCGTCGATGGCGATCCACGAGAGGTCGACGACCCGGTAGACGTTGAGCCACGTGAGGGCGATGAAGACCCCGACGATGGCCCACGGGAACCAGCGGCGTGTCGTGAGGTCGAAGTACCAGCGGCGGATCCTCTGGACGAGCACGGTCAGTCGCCCCGGAGCGCCTTTCGGGACGGCTGCGAGGTGGCGGACGAGCTCACGCACCTCGGCGACGAGCGGATCGTCGGGGTCGGCCTCGCCGATCAGCGCTCGAGCACGGTCGAGCTCGGTCTGATCGAGCTCCCGCGCTCCCGCCTCCTTCACGAGCTCCAAGGCATTGGCGAGAGCCTCCGTCCGCGTCACGGTCTGTCCGCCGAAAAGCTGCCGGGTCACGAGCCAGAAGGCGATCAGGAGCACGTAGATGATCGAGTACGTCGGCCGGAAGAAGTAGTCGTTGTTTGCGGTGACGAACTTCCCGAGCTCGTCGATGAAGAGCCCGAAGCCGATGCCGCCCAGGAGCGCGGCGAGCCACCTCGCGGCTCGGGTCAGGAGCGTCAGCGCCAGGACGAGCGCGACGAGCATGAGCAGCCCGCCCCAGAGGAGGTGCGCGATGTGGAGGCCTTCCCCCCCGAGCTGCGGGTAGCCCGCGATCACGAGGAAGAGGCGAACGACGAGGATCGTCGTCACAGTGCAGACGAGGATGAGGTCGACGAAGTCCTTCGCGTCCGTCGAGCGGATCCACAACGAGCGCGTCATCGGAAGAAGGATCGGCGACTCGCCGCACGGGCCTGAGCGTAAGGGGCTGTCCGGAAACCCCGCCACACCCGGAGGCGGCGCGTGAGCGTGCCTGGCGGTGTCCTCTCTATGACGGAGGGCCGGCTGTCAAGCTCGGCTTGTGGTCTGATGTGTGCCTCCGTGTGGTTGGTCTTGAGCGGTTCATCTCTCTATGGCACTGGGGTGATGAGTTGGTGTCCCGAGGAGGCTGGTAGCCTCGCTCCAGGGGCCTGTCCGGAAAGTGAACCAGGGCGCCTGACATGTGTCACGCACCGCGATACTGTGTCCTCAGTCGCGCCAATATGACGTGCATGTTGGCGCTCCCTGCGTCCTTGTCTCGCGGCACGTGCCGCGTGTCATCCACCGTGGCCACCTTCCGGACAGGCCCCCTAGCGTGACCGAGATCGCCGAGACGCGCCCGCTCGCGCCCGCCGGTCCCCTCCGAGGCATCACCGAGGCTGAGGCGGCGCGCCGGCTCGAGCAGCGCGGCCCGCTCGAGCCGCCCCAGACGAGCCGCTCGCTCGCGAGCATCGTCCGGGCAAACGTCTTCACGGTCTTCAACCTCATCCTGCTCTCGGCCGGGGTGCTCACCTTCGCCTTCGGCGCCTTCGAGGACGCGCTCTTCGTCGCCATTCTCGTCGCCAACGCGAGCATCGGCATCTTCCAGGAATGGCGGGCGAAGTCGGCTCTCGACAGGCTCGCGGCGCTGGTCGCGCCGCACGCGACCGTCGTCCGCGATCGTGGGCCTCGCCGGGTGGCGGTCGAGGAGGTGGTCGTCGGAGACCTCGTCCGGCTCGACCCGGGCGATCAGCTCGTCGCAGACGGAACGCTGCATCGCAGCGACGGCCTCCTGCTCGACGAGTCGATCCTCACCGGTGAGTCCCGCGCGATCCAGCGACGGGCCGGAGAGGAGGTGCGCTCCGGCTCGTTCGCGGTCGAGGGCTCGGGTTACTACACGGTGACGGCCGTCGGGAAGGACAGCTACGCCGAGCGGATCGCCATGGCCGCCAGGGACTTCCGGCATCCTCGCTCACCGCTCGAGCGCTCGCTCAACACGCTGCTCTTCGTGCTCGTGGGGGTGATGGTGCCGCTCGGGGCCATGCTCGGCTATGCGCTGTGGGCCAACAAGACGCCGCTCGACGAGGCCGTGCCGACGTCCGTGGCAGCGGTCGTGACGCTGGTGCCGGAGGGCCTCATCCTGCTGACGAGCCTCACGTACGCCGTCGCCGCGCTGCGGATGGCTCGCCGCGGCGCCCTCGCCCAGCAGCTGAACGCGATCGAGTCGCTTGCGTCGGCGCAGGTGATCTGCCTCGACAAGACGGGAACGCTGACGGAGGCGGCGCTCCAGGTCAACGAGCTCGTACCGGCTCCGAGTGTGGAGAGGGGAGCTCTCGCCGTCGCGCTCGCACGGTACGCCGCGAGCCAGCCGGACCGCAACGCGACGCTCGCGGCGATCGCGGAGGAGCTGCCGGGCACGAGCGAGCCTGTGGAGGCGCTCGTGCCCTTCTCGTCCCGGCGCCGCTGGAGCGCGGCGCGGATCGCCTCGCGGACGTACGTGCTCGGGGCGCCCGAGCACTTCCCGCTCGGCCCGCTCGCCGCTCGCGCCTCGGAGGAGCAGGAGCAAGGCCGAAGAGTCGTCGCCTTCGGGTCGTCGAGGTCCAGCCTCGCCGGCGTGGACGTCGACGCGAGACCCGACCAGGGGCCGCCGAGCGACCTGTCGCTGCTCGGGCTCGTCGTCCTGGGCGAGCGCCTCCGGCCCGACGCGCGGGAGACGGTCGGGTACTTCCTGAGCCAGGGAGTCGAGCTGAAGGTGATCTCCGGCGACGCTCCGGCGACCGTCGCCGCCGTCGCGGCGGACGCCGGCGTTCCCTCGAGCGGCCCTCCGCTCGACGGCCGCGAGCTGCCGGAGGATCACGCCGCGCTCCGGCGCCGCGTCTCCGAGGCGAACGTGATCGGCAGGATCTCCCCCGAAGGCAAGCGACGGGTCGTCGAGGCGCTCGCTCGTGCCGGGAAGTACGTCGTCATGGTGGGGGACGGGGTGAACGACGTGCCGGCTCTGAAGGCTGCGCGGCTTGCGATCGCGCAGGGATCCGGGTCGCAGATGGCGAAGAGCGTCGCCGACCTGGTCCTCGTCAAGGGCGACTTCGCCGCCGTTCCGCCGATGGTCGCCGAAGGCCGCAAGGTGCTGCGCAACCTGCAGCGCGTGGCGAAGCTGTTCGTCACGAAGTCGGCGTTCGCTGCCTTCCTGATCCTGACGATCGGCATCACCGAGCAGGAGTACCCGCTGCTTCCCCGTCACCTGACGCTCGCCGCGGCGCTGACGATCGGGATCCCGGCCTTCTTCCTCGCCCTTGCGCCCAGCTCGGGCCCATGGCGCACGCCACGGTTCCTGCGCGACGTCGCCAGCTTCGCCATGCCGGCGGGAACGGCCGCCGGGCTCGGCGTGGCGGCGAGCTACCTCTTCGCCCTCGAGGTCCTGAATCAGACGCTGGTCCAGGCGCGCACCGTCTCGGTCACGGTCCTCGTCATCGTCGGCCTCTACTTCATCCTCGTCCTCGAGGCGTCGGGCCGGACGCGGGCGAGGTGGGTGACGGGCCTCTGCCTCGCGCTGTTCACCTTCTACTGGCTCATCGTCGCCTTCGCAGGCCCGCGGGAGTTCTTCGAGCTCGCCGTCCCAAACGCCGCCATCGTCCTCTGCTCGCTTGGAGGCTCCGCGATCGCGATCGCCGGCCTCGCGATGATGGACGAGCGTTTCGCGTCGCCCTTCCGCGAGGTGAGGGCCACCGAGGGCACACCGGTACCATGACGTCATGACCGAGATCGCGCTGCCGACGCTGGACGCTGCGCGCCTGCGCTCCGATTTCCCCGCCCTGTCGCTGCACGTGCACGGGAAGCCGATCGCGTACCTCGACTCGGCGAACTCGTCGCAGAAGCCACGGCAGGTGCTCGACGCGATGCGTAGCTTCTACGAGACGTCGTATGCGAACGTCCACCGAGCGGTGTACGAGCTCGGGGAGCGCTCGACCGCGGGCTACGAGGGAGCGCGCGAGAAGGTGCGGGCGCTCGTCAACGCGAGCTCGACGCGCGAGGTGATCTTCACGCGAAATGGAACCGAGAGCCTCAATCTCGTCGCCTACGCTTGGGGGCTCGACCATCTCGGTCCGGGAGACGTTGTCCTCACGACCGAGCTCGAGCATCACTCGAACTTCGTGCCCTGGCAGTACGTGGCGGGACGCATGGGCGCCGAGTTCGCCGTGCTGCCCATCGACTCGGGCGGCGAGCTCGTCCTCGACGCGCTGGACGAGATCGATCGACGCGGCAAGGTCAAGATCGTCGCGTGCGCGCTCGTCGCGAACTCGCTGGGAACCGTCAACCCGGTCGTCGAGCTCGCGGCCTGGGCCCACGAGCGGGACGCGATCATGGTCGTAGACGCGTGTCAGGGCGTCCCGAACCGGCCGGTCGACGTGCAGTCCCTCGGCTGTGACTTCCTCGCGTTCACGGGTCACAAGATGCTCGGCCCGAGCGGGATCGGCGCTCTCTGGGGGCGCGAGCGGCTGCTCAGCCGGATGGCTCCGTTCGAGCTCGGCGGCTCCATGATCCGCCGGGTCACGGCGGAGAAGACCACCTGGGCAGAGCTTCCCTACAAGTACGAGGCGGGAACGCCGCCGATCGTCGAGGCGTACGGGCTCGGGCAGGCGATCGACTACCTGACCGCCGTGGGACTCGACGCCGTCGCGCGCCACGAGCGCGAGCTCACCGAGTACGCGCTCGGCCGCCTCGACGAGCTTCCCTACGTGCGCGTGCTCGGTCCCCCAGCCGACCGTCGCGGCGGCATCGTCTCGTTCGACGTCGACGGCGTTCATCCCCACGACGTGGCCCAGATCCTCGACGGCGAGGGTGTGGCGGTGCGCGCGGGTCACCACTGCACGCAGCCTGCCATGGACCACTTCGGCATCGCTGCGACGACGAGGGCGAGCTTCTACCTCTACAACGTGCCCGAGGAGGTCGATCGCCTCGTCGAGGGGTTGGCGAAGGTGCACGCCAGATTCGCATGAGCGACGACCTCTACCGCGAGCTCATCCTCGACCATTACAAGAACCCCCACAACCACGGGGTGCTCGAGCCTGCCGACGCCCGAGCGGAGGGCCAGAATCCGCTCTGCGGCGACGAGGTGACGATTACCGTGAACTTCGACGGCGGAGACGAGATCGAGGAGATCCGCTTCGACGGCCGCGGCTGCGCGATCAGCCAGGCGGCTACCTCGATGCTGACCGACCTCGTCAGAGGCCGGAGCGCAGCCGAGGCCGCCGCCATGCCGAAGGAGGAGCTGCTCGAGGAGATCGGCGTACCGCTGAACCCCGCCCGGCTCAAGTGCGCGGTGCTCGGGCTCGGCGTGCTCAAGGTCGCGCTCCATCGCTCCAGAGGCACGCCGCTCCCCGACGAGTGGGCCGGGCTCGACGAGCTGGACATCAGCTAAGGGGCCTGTCCGTGCCGGTTCTGGACGTAGGCCTGGTCGAGGATCTCCCGCCGGGCGCGGTGAAGATCGTGCGCGAGGGCGAGCTGGCCGTCGGCGTCTTCAACGCGGGCGGCAAGCTCTACGCGATCGAGGATCGCTGCTCACACGACGACGGGCCGCTGGCTGAAGGCGACT
>CAZCIJ010000147.1:0-7902 GCA_964498265.1 uncultured Gaiellales bacterium
GGCGACGAGCAGGTTCACTGCGTTCCTCCTTGCGGGGGAACGCTAGAGCCCTTCCTCGCCGTGCTGGGCGATCGGCGTCTCAGCTGTTGAGCGATCACGTGTCCAGTGGCTCCGTCAGAGGAATCATCGACGAAGTCGATGATTCCTCTAGGTAACCAGCTCGCGAGTGAGCTCGGCGGCAGTCCGCCTCGCCCGGCGGTCGATCTCGACCAGCTCCTCGAGGTCAGCCGCCGGCGGGGCGTCGGCGTCGTCGAGCGCGCGCTCGACGACCTCGGCGATGCCGAGGAACGGCAGCCGGCCCTCGAGGAAGGCCGCGACCGCGACCTCGTTGGCCGCGTTCAGGACGCAGGGCGCGGTCCCCCCCGCCTCCCCGGCCCGGCGCGCCAGGCGCAGGCACGGGAACGCCTCCTCGTCGGGCGCCGCGAACTCGAGCGAGAGCCCGGAGGCGAGGTCGAGCGGGGGGATCGGCGTCGGCGCCCGCTCCGGATACGTGAGCGCGTAGGAGATTGGCACGCGCATGTCCGGGTAGCCCAGGTGCGCGAGCGCGGCTCCGTCGCGGAACCGGACGAGCGAGTGGACCGTCGACGTCGGGTGAACGACCACCTCGATCCGCTCGTAGGGAACGCCGAAGAGGAAATGCGCCTCGATCACCTCGAGGCCCTTGTTCATGAGCGTGGCGGAGTCGATCGTGATCTTCGGCCCCATGTGCCAGGTCGGGTGCGCGAGCGCCTCTGCGGCCGTGACGGAGACGAGCTCGTCCCGCCGGCGGCCGCGAAAGGGCCCGCCCGAGGCGGTGAGCACGATGGAGTCGACGCTCTCCGGATCGCGTTCTTCGAGACACTGGAACACCGCGGAGTGCTCCGAGTCGACAGGCAGAAGCCGGCCTCCACCGCGGCGCCAGGCGGCGACGGCCAGGTCCCCGGCGGCCACCAGGCTCTCCTTGTTCGCGAGAGCGAGGTCGATCCCCGCCTCGAGCGTGGCGAGCGTCGCCGGCAGGCCGGCGAAGCCCACGACGGCGTTGAGCACGACGTCGGGCTCGGCCGCCTCGACCAGGCGATCGAGCGGCGGCTCGCCCGCGACCGACACGAGCCCGACCCGACGCGCCGACGCGATGAGCTGCGCCTCCTCGCCGTTGCTTCCCGCGGCCACGGCGCACAGCTCGAGGCCGGCGTGCGCGTCGATGATCTCGAGCGCCTGCCGGCCGATCGATCCCGTCGCCCCGAGGAGCGCGACGCGCTTCACGATCAGAGTCTAACCTTGTGTAAGGTTTACACATGTCGCGCACGAACGTCGACGTCGACGATGCCCTCGTCGAGCGCGTGATGCGCCGATACGGGCTGCGGACCAAGCGCGCCGCGATCGATCTCGCCTTGCGGCGGCTCGATCTCGAGCCGATGAGCCGTGAGGAGGCGCTCGCGCTGCGCGGCCGCGGCTGGCCGGGTGATCTCGACGACCTGCGCGGCGGCTACGTCCGTCCGTCGTGATCCTCGTCGACAGCTCCGCCTGGATCGAGTACCTGCGCGCGACCGGGAGCCCGGCCGATCTCCGGGTCGGCAACGCCATCGAGAACGACGAGCTGCTCGCGACTACTGGCCTCGTCCTGCTGGAGCTCCTCGCGGGGGCGAGCGACGAGCGTCAGGCGCACGACCTCCGCCGCCTGCTGGGCCGGTGCCGCTTCCTCGCGCTCGAAGAGCCCTTCGACCACGAGGCTGCAGCCGCCCTCTACCGCACGTGCCGCAGTCGCGGAACGACGATTCGCCGCCTTCCGGACTGCGTCATCGCGGCGGTGGCGATCAGGACCGACATGTCCGTCCTCCACCAGGACGCGGACTTCGACGCGATCGCGCGCCATGCGCCGCTGAGGACGGTGGCCGTCGGCCCGAGCGCCTGAGCGAGCGCATGGCGATCGAGGCGCTCCTGCTCTACCTCGACCAGAACTACCTCAGCGGCATCGCGAAGCGAAAGCCGGCGTTTCGCGAGCTCGAGCCGGTCCTCCGCGCCGCTGTCGCCCGGGGGGCCGTGGCCGTGCCCGAGTCCGTGCTGCATCGGCGCGAGTCCGAGCCGCGGCCGGACCTGTCGCTCCTGCCCCTGCTGCGCGAGCTCTCGGGCGGGCTCGCCCTCCCGGAGCAGCTCGGGGCGCGAGAGCGGGCGCTCGAGCGGCGCCTCGCCGCGCTGCTCGCCGGCCGCTTCCCCGAGCGCAGACCGCGGCGTAGCGACGCCGCCGACGTGCGCGCGCTCGCGCTCGCGCTGCCCAGGTGCCGGCTCGTGACGGCCGACGCGTTCATGATCGAGGTCGTGCGACGAGCGGGGCTCGACGTCCGCCACCGCTGCGAGCTCTTCAGCGGCCGGCGCGTCGACGTGGAGCGGCTCACGCGGACGCTCGACACGCTTAGAGGCTGATCGCGCCCAGACCGGCCAGCACGTAGTACGCGGTCGGCAGGGCGACGAGCAGGCTGTCGACGCGATCCCAGACCCCGCCGTGGCCGGCGAGCAGCGTGCCGGAGTCCTTGATGCCGACGTCTCGCTTGACGAGCGACTGCATGAGGTCGCCGATCGCAGCCGCCACGACGATCGCCAAGCCGAGCAGTAGCGAGCGCCAGCCGTCGGCGAAGCCCGTCTCGTAGAGGGCCACCCACGTGGCGAAGACCCCGGCCGCCAGGCCCGCGAGGAACCCCTCCCAGCTCTTCCCCGGCGAGAGCGCCGGCGCGAGCTTGTGCCGGCCGACGAGCCTCCCGACGAGGTACGCGGCGCTGTCGGCCGCGAAGACCGCGATCAGTACGGTGAAGATCGCGAGCCGGCCGTGGTCCGGGATGTCGCGAATCAGGATGGCGTGCCCGAGTCCCATGCCGATCCACACGACGCCGAGGAGCGTGAACGCGAGCGCGACCGTGGCCCTCTGCCGCGTCTCGGCGAACAGGACGAACACGAAGGCGAGGGGCAGCGTGAGCAGCGCTCCTGCGGCCATCCACGCGATCCCGCCGAGCTGGATGCCGAGCAGGCACGCGGCGAGCCCTCCGAAGCCGGCGAGCGCCAGCGGCCGAAACTCCCGTCCCGCCCGGTAGAGCTCGTGGAGCGCGATCGTCCCGGCCGCGGCGATGAGCACGAACATCCACCAGCCGCCGAGCCAGGCGATGCCGAGGACCAGGGGCAGCCCGATGGCCGTGACGACCAGCCGCGAGACGGCGTTGCTCACCGCCTGGCGCCCTGCGTTCTCGGGTCGACTCGCACTGCGAAGCGTTGTTCGCGTGCCGGGCCCGACCCCCTGCGGAGCCCTCATCTGCCACCGTAGCGCCGGCGCCTGCTCGCGTACTCGTCGAGGGCGCGGGCAAGGTTGGCCTTGTCGAAGTCGGGCCAGAGCGTCTCGACGAAGACCAGCTCCGTGTAGGCCACCTGCCACAGGAGGAAGTTCGAGATTCGGAGCTCCCCCGACGTCCGAATGAGGAGGTCGGGCTCGGGCATGTCCGGTGCGTAGAGCCGGGCCGCGATGGCGTTCTCGTCCACGTCGCGCGCGTCGACCCCGTCCTCGACCAGACGCCGCGCCGCATCCACGATCTCCGCCCGGCCGCCGTAGTCGAACGCGATCCAGAGCGCGAGACGGTCGTTCTCGAGCGTCTGGCGCTCGACGGACTCCATCAACCTGCGCACGTGCTCGGGCGCGCGGTCACGGCGTCCGACGAAGCGCACGCGCACGCTCTGGCGCATGAGGTCGGGAAGCTCGCGCTCGATCGTCTCGCCGAAGAGCTCCATGATCGCCGTGACCTCGTCGCGGGAGCGCGACCAGTTCTCCGTCGAGAAGGCGAAGATGCACAGGGACTCGACGCCGAGGTCGAGGCAGGCCTGGATGGCCCGGCGCGCCGCCCTCGTCCCGGCCCGGTGCCCCGCCATCACCGGAAGGCGCCGCCGCCGCGCCCAGCGGGCGTTGCCGTCCATGACGATGGCGATCGCGCGTGCCTCGCTCCGGCGATCGCCCTCATCTCTGCGCCTGACGCGCCGAAGGGCCCAGAGCTGCGAGACGCGCTTCACCGCTAGGAGATTCTGGAGGTCGTCAGACCTCCAGAATCTCCTCTTCCTTCTTCTTCAGGAGCTCGTCGACCCGGTGGACGTGCTCGTCCGTGAGCTTCTGCAGGCGCTCCTCCGCCCTGCGCTCCTCGTCGTCGCCGACCTCGCCCTCCCGCACGAGCTCCTTCAGGTCGTGCATGACGTCCCGGCGGACGTTGCGGATCGCGACACGCCCCTCCTCGGCGAGGTGGCGCACGACCCTCACGAGCTCCTTCCGCCGCTCCTCGGTGAGCTGCGGGATCGGGAGACGGATGATCTTCCCGTCGTTCGACGGAGTGAGCCCGAGGTCGGACTCGAGGATCCCGCGCTCGATCGACTTCAGCGAGCTCGGGTCGAAGGGCTGGATCGTGAGCATCCGGGGCTCGGGCACGTTGATGGTCGCGAGCTGCTTCACGGGGGTGCGCTCGCCGTAGTAGTCGGCCGTGATCCGGTCGAGAAGCGCGGCGGAGGCCCGCCCCGTGCGAACGGTGTTGAACTCGTGCAGGGTTGCCTCGACCGACTTGTCCATCCTGCGCTTGGCGTCGTCCAGGAACTCCCCGATCATTCGTCCCTCCCACTGGTCGTGATGATGGTTCCGACGCGCTCGCCCATGACGACGCGCTCGATGTTCCGCTCGTCGTCGAGGCCGAAGACGTAGATCGGAAGCGCGTTGTCCATGCACAGCGAAAGCGCCGTCGTGTCCATGACGCGGAGCCCTCGCTCGAGCGCGTCCCGGTGGGTGAGCTCGGGCAGGAACGACGCGGACGGATCCACGCGCGGGTCCCCGTCGTAGACGCCGTCGACGCCGTTCTTCCCCATCAGGATCGCCTCGGCGCCGATCTCGAGCGCGCGGAGAGCAGCGGCCGTGTCGGTGGTGAAGAACGGGTTTCCGGTGCCGCAGGCGAAGATGACGACGCGCCCCTTCTCCAGATGGCGAATCGCACGCCTGCGGATGTAGGGCTCGGCCACCTCGCTCACGGTGATCGCGGACAGCAGCCGGGTCGTCGCGCCGAGCTTCTCGAGAGCGTCCTGCACGGCCAGGCAGTTGAGCAGCGTCGCGAGCATGCCGGCGTAGTCTGCGGTCGCACGATCCATTCCCTGGGCCGCCGCGGCCATCCCGCGGTAGATGTTCCCCGCGCCGATGACGACCGCGACCTCGACGCCGCGCCGCCGCACCCTGTCGAGCTCCCGGGCGATGGCGTCGACTCGCTCCGGGTCCATCCCGTAGGGCTGGGGGCCCATGAGCGCCTCTCCGGAGAGCTTCAAGAGGACGCGCCCGAATGCGCAGCCTCCCTCCGGCTCCGCGGAGGCTGCGGCCGTCTCGTCCGGGCGCGCGCTCAAGCGGCCAGCGGGACGACGATCACCATCCCCTCAATCATCCAGCGCATAGCGGACGAACTCGACGAGCTCCGCTCCGTGCTCGGCGAGCGCCTTCCCCACGGTCATCGAGCCGCTCGTGTCGTGGATCCACTCCTGGTCGGCGAGCACCCCTCCCCGCTCGGCGAAGAAGCGCTTCGCGAGCATGCCGTCGACGATCCTCGCCCGGATCTCCTCGGGCTTGCCCTGGACATCGGGAAGCCTCTCGTAGATCTCCCGTTCCGCGGCGATCGCGGCCGCCGGAACCTCGTCGCGCGTGCGGTATGCGGGCCTGGCGAACGAGATGTGCATGGCGACGAGCCGGGCCAGCTCAGGCGTCCCCTTCACGCGGACGAGCACGCCGATCTTGTTGGCGGGCGGGTGCACGTACGCGGCGACGACCTCGCCGTCGCTCGCCCGCATGCGCGCGGCCCCCTGGACGGCGACGTTCTCGCCGATGCGCGCGACGAGATCCACTCGCTCCTCCTCGAGCCCCGAGACGGCTTCCGAGCCACCGGCCGCCACGACGTCGAGCACGCGACGGGCGAACTCCCGGAACTCGTCGTTCTTCGAGACCGGCTCCGTCTCGCAGCCGACCGCGACCAGCGTCCCGACGCCGTCCGCGACGTCCGCAAGCACGAGCCCCTCCGTCGTCTCGCGGCCGGCGCGCTTCCCGGCTGCGGCGACGCCCCGCTCGCGCAGGAGCCTCTGGGCCTCCTGCATGTCGCCGCCCGACTCCTCGAGCGCCCGCTTGCAGTCCATCATGCCGGCGCCGGTGAGATCGCGGAGCTCCTTGACGACACTTGCAGAGACCGTCATGCGGAGGTCTCCTCGTCGCTCTCGGGCTCCGGCGGCGCCGTCTCGGGCACTGCCTGCGCCGCGGTGTCTCCCGCCGCGGCCGCGTCCGGCGGGGCGGCATCGGCCGCGACGGCGTCAGGCGGCTGCGCCTGGCCGGCGGAGGCCTCCAGCTGCTCGCCTTCCGGCGTCGCGGCGGTCTCGTCTGCTGCCTCCTCCGGCTGACCGTCCCCTCGAACGAACTCCTCGACCGCGACCCGCCGCGAGCCGGCCTCGATCCCGTCGGCGACGACTCGGACGACGAGACTGCACGCCCGGATGGCGTCGTCGTTGCCGGGAATCACGTAGTCCGCGTCGTCCGGGTCGCAGTTCGTGTCGACGAGCCCGATCACCGGGATGCCCAGACGGCGCGCCTCCCGGACGGCGAGCTGCTCCTTGCGCAGGTCGACGAGGAAGACGGCGTCCGGCAGCCGCTTCATCTCTGCGACGCCGCCGAGGTTGGTTCCGAGCTTCTCGAGCTCGGACAGCATCGAGATGCGCTCCTTCGACGGGAGCAGCTCGAGCTGCCCCTCGTCGCGCAACCGCCGCAGCTCGAAGAGCCGCTCGAGGCGCTCGGAGATGGTGCGCCAGTTGGTCAGCAGCCCGCCGAGCCAGCGGTAGCTGACGTACGGCATGCCGACGCGGGTCGCCTCCTGCGCCACGGCGTCCTGCGCCTGCTTCTTCGTGCCGACGAACAGGACGGTCCCGCCGTGCTCGGCGATGTTGCGGACGAAGGCGTGCGCCTGCTCGAGCAGCGCAAGCGTCTGCTGAAGGTCGATGATGTAGATGCCGCCACGCTCGGTGAAGATGTAGCGGCGCATCTTCGGGTTCCAGCGCCGCGTCTGGTGGCCGAAGTGCACGCCGGCCTCCAGCAGCTCGCGCATGGTCACGACGGACATGGAATAGGGCCTCCCTCGGTTCTCGCGTTCTGCCGGCGGCGGGCGGGTGGAACCGCAGGAGAGGCCTGCGGCACCGCCACCCTCCCGTGCTCCGCCGGGTCGGGTGTGAGAGCCGCTCGATTCTAGCGAATCGACCTAGAGCGCCCGCGCCCGCTCGAGCGCCCGGGCGAGGTCGGGCGGGAGCTCCGACTCGACGTCCACGCGTGCGCCCGTGACGGGATGGGGGAACGTGAGCCGGGCCGCGTGGAGGAACTGGCGGCCGAGGTCGAGATCGCCCGCCTTCCCGTAGACGGCGTCGCCGGACACCGGGAGCCCGATCGCGGCGAGGTGAACTCGGATCTGGTGGGTGCGTCCCGTCTCGAGGCGGACGCGAAGCAGCGCGTGCCTCGAGAACAGCTCGACGACCTGGAAGTGCGTCACCGCGTCCCGCGGCGCGTCGGTGGCAATCGACATGCGGGTGGGATCGTCGCGGTCCCGCCCGGTCGGCGCCTCGATACGACCGCGCCACGAGCGAGGCCGCCCGCACACGAGGGCGAGGTACTCACGGAGGATCTCGCGCCGCCGCAGGAGCCTCTGCAGGCGCCGGTGCGTCTCGTGATCGCGGGCGACGACGAGCAGACCGGACGTATCCCGGTCGAGACGATGGACGACGCCGGGGCGCTCCGGCTCGGCCCCGCCGGCGATGCCGCGGCTCAGCAGGCCGTGGACGAGCGTTCCCGTCGCATGGCCCGCCGCAGGATGCACGACCAAGCCGGCCGGCTTGTCGACGACGAGC
>CAZCIJ010000148.1:0-7897 GCA_964498265.1 uncultured Gaiellales bacterium
TCGAGCTCGCCGACCAGGTCGGCCTCGACGTGTTCGGCGTGGGCGAGCACCACCGTCCCGACTTCGCCGTCTCGGCGCCCGCGGTCGTGCTCGCGGCGGCCGCGGAGCGAACGAGCCGTATTCGCCTGACGAGCGCGGTCAACGTGCTGAGCTCGGACGACCCCGTGCGCGTGTTCCAGGACTTCGCGACGCTCGACCTGCTCTCGGGCGGCCGCGCGGAGATCATGGCGGGCCGCGGCTCGTTCATCGAGTCGTTCCCGCTCTTCGGCTACGACCTGCGCGACTACGACGAGCTCTTCGCGGAGAAGCTCGAGCTTCTGCTCGCGCTGCGCGAGTCCGAGCGGATCACGTGGTCGGGCAAGCACCGCGCCGCGATCGACGACCGCGGCGTCTATCCGCGCCCGCTCCAGGAGCGAGTGCCGGTCTGGGTCGCGGTCGGCGGGGCTCCCGAGTCCGCCGTGCGCGCCGGCCTGCTCGGCCTGCCCATGGCGCTCGCGATCATCGGGGGCCTGCCGGAGCGGTTCGCGCCCTTCGCCGAGCTCCACCGGCGGGCGGCGCGCCAGGCCGGACACGAGCCGCCGCAGCTCGGCATCAACTCGCACGGCTACATCGCCGAGACATCCCAGCAGGCAGCCGACGAGTCGTTCGCGCCGTTCGCCGCCACGATGAACAAGATCGGCGAGGAGCGCGGCTGGGGGCGACCCATGACGCGAGCCGACTTCGACGCGATGCGAACCCTGCGCGGGGCGAACTTCGTAGGCAGCCCGCAGGAGGTGATCGAGAAGATCCTCTTCCAGCACGAGATCTTCGCGCACGAGCGCTTCCTGCTCCAGCTCAGCGTCGGCACGATGCCGCACGGGAGCCTCATGCGGGCGATCGAGCTGTACGGGACCGAGGTGGCGCCCGCCGTCCGCAAGGAAACCGAGCGACGCGCAAGCGCGGCGGCCGCCACCTGAGAGGAGAGGGAGGGAAGCCGAGATGCGAGCAGCGCTGTTGACCGCCTTCAAGGAGCCGATGGTGGTCGAGGACATCGACTACCTCGATCCGGCGCCGGGCCGGGTGCTCGTTCGAACCGGCGCCTCGCCGTTCTGCTCGACGGACTGCGTCAACTGGCGCGGTGAGCTCGGCAAGATCCCGCCCACGATCCTCGGCCACGCCTCGATGGGGGAGGTGGTGGAGGTCGGGGCCGGCGTCGCGCACCTCAAGGCCGGCCAGCGGGTGATCGTGCCGGGCACCTCGGAGTGCGGCGTCTGCTTCTACTGCTCGATCGGTCGGCCCGACCAGTGCTCGGAGACGTTCGATCGCGACGGCATCTGGCCGCACGTCGCGGACCGCCGCAACGGCCAGCCGGTGAGCGCGGCGGGCAACGTCGGCGGCTACGCGGAGGTCATGAACGTGACCGCCAACCAGGTCTTCGCGGTCGAGAGCGACCTCCCGGACGAGTGGCTCAGCCTGCTGGGGTGCGGAATCACCACCGGGCTCGGCTCCGTCTTCAACGTGGCCAGGGTGCAGCCGGGCTCGAGCGTCGCGGTCGTCGGCCTCGGCCACCTGGGGCAGTGGATGGTGCAGGCCGCCAAAGTGGCGGCGGCGCGACGCATCATCGCGGTCGACCCCATCGCGACCCGGCGAGAGCTGGCAGGGAGGCTCGGCGCCACCGACCTGGTCGATCCGGAGGCCGGTGACCCGGTCACGCGGGTCCAGGCGCTCACCGAGGGACGCGGCGCCGACTACGTCCTCGAGGCGGCCACGCTGGCCTCCGCGCAGACGCAGGCCGTCCTCATGTCGCGGCGGGCCGGGACGGTCGTGCTGACGAGCGTCGAGCGCGGGGACGCCACGGTGACGTTCCCGCAGGTCGCGATCGCCGTGCAGAGCCGCGCGATCATCAGCGCTCAGAACGGCAACGTGCGCATGCGGCACGACCTTCCCCGCTTCATCCGCATGATGGAGGACGGCTGGGTCACCGCCGAGCCCATCATCACCAGTCGCTACTCGCTCGACGAGATCAACGACGCCCTGCACGCCTCGGCCGAGAAGCGCGACCTCAGCGGCGTCATCGTTCCGAACGGGGGCTGAGCGACGTGCCGCAGCCGGGCGCGGGGGCGCATCGCACCGGCCTCATCGGCTTCGTCGACCGCTACCTGGCGGCGCTGGCCGTCAACGACCCTTCCGGGTTGCCCGTCTCCGAGGACGTGAGGCTCACCGAGAACGGCCAGGAGCTCGCGCTCGGCACGGGGCTGTGGGCGACTGCGACCAGCGTGCCGGAGCGCGACTACGTCCACGTCGAGGATCCGGGCCTCGGTCAGGTCGGGTGGATGGGCGTGGTCGGCGAGAGCGGACGCCCGGCTGTCGTCTTCGCGCGCCTGAAGGTCAACGAGGGCCTCATCCGCGAGATCGAGACGATCGTCCGCCGCGAGCAGCCCCGCCTGTACGACCCTGCGAACATGCTCGAGCCGCGCGAGATCGTCTTCGCGGAGCTCGATGCCTCGGAGCGTTCGTCGCGGGGAGAGCTCATCGCCGCCGCGCACCGCTACTTCGACGGCCTCGAGCAGGTGGATGGCGACATGATCCCCGTCAGCGACGGCTGCGTGCGCATCGAGAACGGCACCCAGACGGTGCGCGTCCCCGACGTCTCGCACCTGGCGGGCAGCGCCAGCGCGATCATCTTCCCGCTGGGCGTGCGGGAGCAGGTGAGCAGCGGCTACTTCGCCTACATGGACGCCGTGCGCGACCGGCGAGTGGTCGCCGTCGACGAGTCGCGCGGGCTCGTCCTGCTCGTCGTGGTCTTCGACCACTCCGCGCGCATGCGCTCGGTGCAGGTGCGCGGCGCTGGCGAGGTCGAGCTGCCCCCATACCACCAGGTGCCGAACAGCGTGCTCATCGCGGAGCTGTTCAAGGTCCGAAGCGGCCTGATCACGCACATCGAGGCCGTGCTCGAGTTCGTCCCCTACGGCGCGAGGACAGGCTGGGACGCCTGATCGTCGTGCGGCGGCTGACGCGTATTCCGCCTCGATCGCATACGATGCGGCGCCAGCGGCCCGCCGAGGGCCGAAGGCGCTTCGACCCGAGCTCCGTGCATGCCGACGGCAGCACCGGCGGCGCGAGAGCGCGCGGAGGCCGGGAGAGAGGGGGGAGGCCGTGAAGGTGACGTTCTTCCACTTGATGCCGTACCGGGATCTCCCGGGGGACGTGGACAAGCGCTACCGCTCGGTGTGGGTCGACGCGCCCTGGTGGGAGCTTGCGGACGCCGAGAGGGTCGGCGACTACTACAACCGCTCGCTCGACGAGCTGATGCTCGCCGCGGAGATGGGCTTCGACGGCCTCGGCCTGAACGAGCACCACCAGAACCCGTACGGCTTCATGTGCAATCCGAACCTGTTCGGCGCCGTGCTCGCGAGGCTCACGGGCGACCGGGCCGACGACGACGTCGCCCTCGTCCAGCTCGGCGCGACGCTCGCCGCCACGTCCCCGCCCATCCGCATCGCCGAGGAGTACGCGGTGCTCGACTGCCTGAGCGGCGGGCGCCTGATCGCCGGCCTGCCGGTCGGCATCGGCTGCGACGCGAACATCAGCTACGGCGTCGTCCCGATCGAGCAGCGGGAGCGCTGGCGAGAAGCCATCGACCTGATGCTCAAGGCCTGGACGGCGAAGGAGCTCTTCGCCTGGAACGGCAAGCACTACCAGCTCCCGAGGGTGAACCTGTGGCCGCGGCCGGTGCAGGAGCCCCATCCGCCGCTGCTCGTGCCCGGCGCGGCGAGCTCCTCGACCTGGGACTACTGCCACGAGCGCGACATGCCCTACGCCTTCCTCAGCTACTTCGGCGGCAAGTCGTCCGAGGCGGTCATGGACCGCTTCTGGGAGCGCGCCGCGGCGAACGGCAAGGACCGCAATCCCTACCGGGCCTCATTCCTCCAGCTCGTGGCCGTCGCGGAGACCGACGAGCGGGCCGAGGCGGAGTACGGCAAGCACGTCGAGTACTTCTACCACCAGCTCCTCCACTTCCCGCCGACGTACACGGCGCCGCCCGGCTACAGCGACTACCCGAGCCTCGTCAACCTCTTCCGCTCGGGAATGTTCGAGTACTCCGACTTCACGAAGGACCTGAAGCCGCTCACGGCCAGGGACATGATCGAGAAGGAGTTCGTCGTGGTCGGAAGCGCGGCGACCGTGCGCGAGCGGCTCGAGGAGACGGCGCGGCGCTTGAACGTCGGGCACCTGCTCGCCCTGCTCCAGTTCGGGTCGATGCCCCACGAGCAGACGATGAAGAACGTCGAGCTGTTCGGACGGGAGGTCCTGCCGCACCTGCAGCGCATCTGGCAGGACGAGGGCTGGGAGAACCCGTGGTGGCCCAAGCGGCTGAGCCAGACGCCGCAGCGCGCGGCCTCCGTCCGGCAACCGGTGGAGGCCTGAGGCCATGGCCGCGAGCACGACCGCTCCCGGCCCTCGGGTCGAGACCGTCCCCGTCCGGCACTGCGACTTCGAGGCGAAGGTGAGGGTCGCAGGCAGCGGCTCGCCCGTCGTCTACTTCCACACGGCGGGCGGGCCGCTGTGGGACGGCTTCCTTGACACGCTCGCCGCGGAGCACACCGTGTACGCGCCGGACCATCCCGGCACGGGCGAGACCGCCCGCGACTCGATCTACCGCGTGGAGAGTCTGTGGGACCTCGTTCTCGTCTACGACGAGCTTCTCGACGCACTCGGCCTGTCGTCCGTCGCCGTGGTCGGCAGCTCGTTCGGCGGCATGGTGGCCTGCGAGGTCGCGGCGCAACGGCCCGAGCGAGTGAGCAAGCTCGTCCTCCTCGATCCGATCGGTCTCTGGCGGGACGACAGGCCGGTCGCCGCCTACATGGTGCTGCCGCAGGACGAGCTGGCGACGACGCTCTTCGACAACTTCGAGGCCGAGCCCGTGCAGCAGTTCCTCACGATGCCGACCGACCCCGAGGAGCTGGCCGTGACGCTGGCCGACACGATCTGGGCGCTGGGAGCGACCGGGAAGTTCGTGTGGCCGATCCCCGACAAGGGCCTCGAGAAGCGCCTGCACCGCATCAGCGCTCCGACGCTGATCCTCTGGGGCAAGGAGGATCGCCTGATCTCGGCCGCGTACGCGCAGGACTTCGCCGACGGCATCGCGGACTCGCGCGTGGAGATCATCCAGGGGGCCGGCCACCTTCCGCAGTGGGAGCGGCTCGAGACGGTAGGCCCGCTCGTGCTCGGGTTCCTCGACGGCTCTGGCCGCGCGCGGAGCTGACGCCGCGGCCTCGGGCTTTGGGGGGCTTTCGGACAGCCCCTAGAATAGGGCCGTGGCCGGAGTTGCCTACACGTCGCGCGTGCGCATCGAGCGGGTACGCGGCCCGTTGCGACGGGCGACGATTCCCGCGGAGCCCGAGGCCGTCCTCTTCGGCGTTCACGACGAGGTCGCCGACCACTACGGGGTCTCGCGCGGCGGCGAGGCAGAGCATGCGACGACCTTGGACTACGTCGTCGCGGCCGCGGCCGGTTGACTCACCGGCACCTTCGGAGGCGCGCTGGAGGCGCGTCAGATCCCGGCGAGCGAAGGCAGGCTGATCGGCGAAGGCGTCGGCGAGATCGAGGCCGAGGACAAGGTGCTCGTCATCAAGCGCATCCACGTCAAGTACGTCCTGCGCGTCGATCCAGATGCGGATGGCGACGCTATCCAGCGTGCGTTCGACCGCCACATGGACCGCTGTCCGGTCTACCGCTCGATCCACCGAGCCATCGACGTCACGACCGAGCTCGAGCTGGTCGAGCCCGCCTGAGGACGGACTCCTCCGGTGGACGGTTCGCCACCCGGCTCGTAGCGGCAATCAGGAGTCCGAGGACACCATCGCAGTCGCCCTCGCTGGGCGCCTGGGCGAACGTACACGGGCACGGGATCGTGCACTTGCAGACATCGAACCAGTCGCCTGCAACGCGCCATCGCGGAACGGCCACTGTGGATGCTCCTTTCCGCGAGATGTCAGGTGCTCGCTTCCGTGCGGACGGTACTTCCACGGAGGCCTCCGCGTCAATACGGCGCACCCTCCGTCCCCGGCGGCACGTGCTCGGGCAGCAGCTCGTACTGTCAGCCTGATCGGCTACCTCGGCAACGACGGGTGCCCCGAGTCTCGGGCGTCACCCGCGGCGACCTCTCTCGAAGAGCCCGGCGCCCGTTAGCGGCCGGGCAGCGAGCCCACCCCTTCAAGCTGTGGCTCGGCCTCCTTGAGGTACTGGTGGACGAAGGCGATCGCCATGCTGCCCTCGCCAACGGCGGCGGCGACGCGTTTGACCGGGCTGTACCGGACGTCGCCGCACGCGAAGATGCCCGGGACGCTCGTCTCGAGGAGGTAGGGGTCGCGGTCGAGCTCCCAGCGTCCGGCGGCGGTCACGTCGGGGCCGGTGAGCACGTAGCCTCGGCGGTCGAGCGCGATCTCAGGCGGCAGCCACGCCGTCTCGGCATCCGCGCCGATCATGATGAAGAGACCGCCGGACTCGAGCCGGGTCGTCTCCCCGGTCGCGGTGTTGAGGACATCGATGGCTTCGAGTGAGGTATCGCCGTGGGCGGCCACCGCTTCCGTCCGGTGCAGCACGCTGATGTTCGAGCGGGCGGCGACTTGGTCGATGAGGTAGCGCGACATGCTCTTCTCGAGCCCCTCGCCGCGGCAGAGGACGGTCACGCTCCGCGCATGGTTGGCGAAGAACATGGCAGCCTGTCCCGCCGAGTTGCCTGCACCGACGATGTGCACGTGGAGCCCGTGGGCGCTCGCCGCCTCGCTGCGCGCCGCGCCGTACGAGATGCCCTTCCCGGCGAGCCGGTCGAATCCCTCGATCGACAAGTGCCGCCACGCGACGCCGCAGGCGAGGATGATCGTCCGTGCCCGCAGGACGTCGCCGCCGTCGAGGTGCAGCTGACGGGTCGCGGCGTCGATCCGCGTGATCGCCCTCGTGACGAGGATCTCTGCGCCGAGCCGTCGCGCCTGCTGCAGCGCACGGCTGGCGAGCTCGTCGCCGGACACACCTGATGGGAAGCCGAGGTAGTTCTCGATCCGCGAGGACGTGCCGGCCTGGCCGCCGGGCGCCTCCCGCTCGACCACGATGGTACTCAGGCCCTCCGCGGCGCCGTACACCGCCGCCGCCAGCCCGGCGGGCCCGGCGCCGACGATCACGGTGTCGTACTGCGCCGCGGCCGGCTCGGTCGTGAGGCCCAGCAGTTCGGCCACCCGACGCAGCTGCGGTTGCACCACGGTCTTGCCGTCGATGATGCGAATCACGGGAAGGTCGCCGTCGGCCGGCAACGGACCATCCCACTGCTCGCCCGCGTCCGGCGCATCAGGGGTGATCCACCCGAACCTGATCTGGTTGCGGTGGAGAAAGCGTCGCAGCTCCGCGCAGGAGGGATCCCATCGATGTCCGAGCACGATCGCCCGAGGGGGCGGCGGCTCCGTCGCGATGCCCTGAAGCCCGCGCGGTCCGCCCATCCTGTGACTCGCCAGCCTGCCGACTTCCTTGCTGACGTCTGGCACCGCGGCCGCGACAGCGTGGTAGTCGTGAGCCTCGACTCGCATGACGCGTGACTTCTCTGCCGCTCGAAACGCAACCGGGAACACCGTCCCGAGCGTGATCGGCACCTCGCCGAAGATATCCCCCGGGCGCCGCTCACCGACAACCCGCTCGATCCCGTCGACGAGCTTGATCGCCTCGATGCGACCCTCGAGCACCGCGAACAGCGCACGCTCGTCGCCTTCGTCCGCCGCGTACTCGCCCGGCACAAGACTGATATCGGCAGCCACTCGGCAAAGCCGCTCGCGGTCGTCCGGATTCAGAGCCGCGAAGACGGTGACCTCACCGATCTCGTCCGCCGTCACCATGTACAGCACCGCCCCTCGTCGCCTGCGGACAGCGT